>NZ_BOVK01000010.1 GCF_018403685.1 Xylanibacillus composti | reverse complement strand
CCCCCCTCAAGATGAGATTTCCCACATTGGTAAGACCCCTGGTAGACGACCAGGTCGATAGGTTCGAGGTGGAAGTGCAGCAATGCATGCAGCTGACGAATACTAATCGGTCGAGGGCTTAACCAAATTACCCAAGAAAGTGATGATTAGCTCTGTAGCTAATTCCGATTACTTTCTCGGGGCCCGGTGTAAAAACCACTTTACGGCTGCTATATCTTCGTTTCGCATCTAGTTTTGAGGGTGTTCTTATGATAAGAGTTTACCCTGCTGGATATTCCCTGATAGCTCAGTTGGTAGAGCACTCGGCTGTTAACCGAGTTGTCGCAGGTTCGAGTCCTGCTCGGGGAGCCATTTGGAGAGATGTCCGAGTTTGGTCGAAGGAGCACGATTGGAAATCGTGTAGGCGCCACAAGCGTCTCGAGGGTTCGAATCCCTCTCTCTCCGCCATGAATGCTTTGAAGCAGCTAGCTTCAAAAAGCTTGTGGCCCGTTGGTCAAGGGGTTAAGACACCTCCCTTTCACGGAGGTAACAGGGGTTCGAATCCCCTACGGGTCATCCAATCCCCATAAAGATTTACCTTTGTAGGGACCACAACAAGGACGCTTAGCTCAGCTGGGAGAGCATCTGCCTTACAAGCAGAGGGTCGGCGGTTCGATCCCGTCAGCGTCCACCATCATACTGCCCTTGCAAGACATAGGGCATGACTGACGCGGGGTGGAGCAGTCCGGTAGCTCGTCGGGCTCATAACCCGAAGGTCGCAGGTTCAAATCCTGCCCCCGCAATACCTTTGACAAACTGCTGCAATCAGGATATAATTGCAACTGTTGCGTCAAAGTCTTTACAAAGTAGATGGAGCTGTGGTGTAGAGGCCTAACATGCCTGCCTGTCACGCAGGAGACCGCGGGTTCGAATCCCGTCAGCTCCGCCATTATTTTCTTGACAATTGCATACATAAGGCTCGGTAGCTCAGTCGGTAGAGCAGAGGACTGAAAATCCTCGTGTCGGCGGTTCGATTCCGTCCCGAGCCACCATTGCTGCAAATCTTATGCCGCTGTAGCTCAACTGGTAGAGCATCTGACTTGTAATCAGAGGGTTGGGGGTTCAAGTCCTCTCGGCGGCACCATGCAATACCTTGCAGCAGCGTGGAGGATTAGCGAAGTGGCCAAACGCAGCAGACTGTAAATCTGTTCCCTTACGGGTTCGGTGGTTCGAATCCATCATCCTCCACCATCTTCTTAGGGGCATAGTTTAATGGTAGAACAGCGGTCTCCAAAACCGTTAGTGTGGGTTCAACTCCTGCTGCCCCTGCCAAGTAGTCCATATGGCGGTCGTGGCGAAGTGGTTAACGCATCGGATTGTGGCTCCGACATTCGTGGGTTCGATTCCCATCGATCGCCCCATATATACCATTGGTATGTTGGGGATTAGCCAAGCGGTAAGGCAACGGACTTTGACTCCGTCATGCGTAGGTTCGAATCCTACATCCCCAGTCATGGTCCTAGAGGGCATCGGCATAATGCCTGATGACTTCTAGGCCACATACAATCTTATATGCGGACGTGGCTCAGTGGTAGAGCATCGCCTTGCCAAGGCGAGGGTCGCGAGTTCGAATCTCGTCGTCCGCTCCATCATCATTTGGCGCCATAGCCAAGTGGTAAGGCACGGCTCTGCAAAAGCCTTATCCCCAGTTCGAATCTGGGTGGCGCCTCCAATTGCATCTGAGCCGGGGTGGCGGAATTGGCAGACGCACAGGACTTAAAATCCTGGGTTGGGTGACCAACGTACGGGTTCAAGTCCCGTCCTCGGCATAGCAAGTCGGGTGCCCTTAGCTCAGCTGGATAGAGCGTTTGACTACGAATCAAAAGGTCGGGAGTTCGAATCTCTCAGGGCACGCCATTTAAGCTTCTATGCCAAGCTTGGACAGACCAAGGAAGCTTACCCCGTAATTGAATATGCCGGTGTGGCGGAATGGCAGACGCGAACGACTCAAAATCGTTTGGGGAGACCCGTGGAGGTTCGAGTCCTCTCACCGGTACCACATTAATAACAAACAGTTCATTAGATTTAATTCTAATGGGCTTTTTTATATTTTTATGACCTCATTCATTGTATTGGCTGAAGAAACTTTGGAACTGTACTCTAAGTGAGAATAAATATTAGCTGTGGTGGAATAATCACTATGTCCCAACCACTCTTGGACTTCTTTCATGCTGACACCATTGCTCAAGAGCAGAGTAGCGCAGCTATGGCGAAGATCGTGAAAACGGATATGGCGCATGCCGTTCTTCTTCAGCACGAGAGCAAAATGTTGGGTAATATAGTTAGGCTTGATTCGCTCGCCCATAGCATTGACATAAATGTAACCAATATAGTCTTTGCAGTACGAATCCCTGAAGAGTTGATGATTTGTTTCCTGTTGCTGCTTCAATTGCAAAAGAAGGTCGTAGAAAGCATCTACAAGGGGCAGAGTACGGAGACTTGCCTTGTTCTTTGTTCGATCCTTCTCAATCGTGATCAACTTTCCATTCAGTGAACCAGAAGTGACCGTATGTCTGATCGTGATCGTTTTATTGAACAGATCAATGGCAGACCATTTTAGACCTACCACCTCACTCCGCCTTAATCCATAAAATGCTCCCAAGATTACAGCCAGCTCAATCTTGGTGCCTTTGATAATTTCTAAAAGTTGATTAACTTCTGAGGCACTGTATGAACTGCCCACAAAGGATTCCTTCTTCGGACGAATGATTTTGTCGGCAGGATTAGAACTAATTCGATCTGTGATGTATGCTTGTTGAAGTGCTGAACGAATATTGGCATGATAATGAATGACGGTGTTGGCGCTCACACCCCATTCATTTAAGGCATGGCTGTAAAAATCCTGAATATGGTGAGGTTTCAATTCCAGGAGTGTAATGCCTTTTTCTCGGAAGTAAGGAACGATGCGCTTTTCCACTGAGTTAACATAGGATATATAGGTGATCAGTTCGACCCTATGCTTCACCGTGTCTAACCAATTCATCATATAATCTGCAAATATGGTCTGATCAACATCAGAATTTTCTTCATTGTTTTGCTTTCCTTGTTCTTTTTCTTCTTCAATTGTTTTTAATTCAAAATTTTTGCGAGCATCCATTAGCATGGACTCCGCTCTTTTCTTGTTTCCTTTGACGGGCAAGCCCGTAGCAATCCATTTACTTTTCCGCTTCCCCTCCTCATTTTTATAATTTAAGACGATATAGAAAAGACCTTTTTTTTCTTGTAGGTGGCCTGCAACCATGATTCATTTCCTCCTTGGTTAGCACCGATCCCACCATTGACACTTTAAATATACCATAGCAAAATTAATGATTCAATGCACTAAAGCGTCGCAGTGAGGAGTCGGTTGATGAGTCATTATGCTGTGGAGATAAGCAATAATGGTGGCTTTGGGGATTTTATACGCTCTGCCTATTTTGAAGTGATTGATTTTATTAGCTTGTAAGAGCTTGTATCCAGTTTTAATGCTGATTCCACCGAGCATTTCACACATCTGAACGACATTGACTACGTCCGGATAATCTTGAAACATGTGCGAATAAAAAATGAGTGCTGACTCAGATGGAACGTCAGACTGGTCATGCATGTCACATGTCTCCTTTCATAGAAAAGAAGATTATGTATACGAAAAAAAACCTGTTTCAAGTTGCAGGTGGTTAGCCCACACATAACTTCATTTACAAAGCTCCCCCTCATCCGAGCGGGCTGCCCCCAATGCAGTGACGCTGGCCAGGCAGAAGTATCATTATCTCTTCCTGTAGATCATCGCGATTCACCTCACCACAAGATGATTCCAGCCAAAAGTTGATCGCTCAAGTTTATAACGAAAATAAACTGTCATGGCGCTTTCGCTGTGTCGCTATTGTATTTTTAACAGCCACAGGAAGAACGTACTCGTAACAGGAATATGTAATTGTCATGGTACAGGGTGAGTCGATTTGAGTAGATCAGCGATGCTAAGGAGAAAAAGTATTATCTGCTCACTTATTAATTGATGATTTTTGAATTGAAAGGCAACCATTGAGTTGAAATAAGTTAGTCGATTGATGGTTGCTTTTTAAAACCTTCTTCTTTTTTATAGTTGTAACGAGAAAGATCAAAGCGCCTAATTGCCATAATAAACTCAAGAACCATCTGTTGTTTGCAGTCTTCGTTAATGATGCCATTGTATCGAGCATATTTATTGATAAGCGGTTCGTAACGATTAATCAATTCGATTTCCGCTTCGTGGTCGCCTTTTTGAGCCAACTGGATTAACTCCATGACATCGCGCATTATATAATCCCTCCTTAGTTGTTTTTGTGAATGACATTAACTAAGGAGGACTTCGATTATTTATTTTAAGTAATGGAAGATTGGTAATGCTTTTTAAGTTTGAACAACAATTTTTTTTTTGACTTGGTAATAGCTTGTCTGGTGACACCAAAGACACGGGCTATATCCTCGTCGGTTTTGTCTTGAAAATACTTTAGATGAAGAAGTTCTCTTTCTGACGACTCAAGATCATTCATTGCCTGTAGAAGTGCAATGTTTTGTTCGAGAATGATGAAAGGACTTTCACAGAATTTAAAGGCAACATTGATCTGGAAGTCAGCTTCATCAAATGGCCTGAAACGATCATTTTCCATACATAATTTTTTGAAAAAGTCGCGACTTGCATGGCGTAAAGTAGTACTTGCATAGCTGCTGAATCCTTTTTCAATAGCTTTACGATTTTTGAGATCCCTGTTCATAATTTCACCCCCTTTCACTATGTAATTGGGAGGATGCAACGGAAAAAGCAACTTTTTGTTGAATTTTGGAAAGCATAAAAAAACATGATCAATGAAAAAGCGTATTGCTTGACACAAGGTATATAGGTGCTATATACTTGTTTGATGAAAGGTCCATAAAGTTTGCAACGTCTTGATAAGAACAAGATAATCAGTATCGATTCAAGAAAATTTTTTATTATAACATTATAGCAGCTAAAGGCTTTTAGCGCTTAATTCACTGCGCTTTAAATTAGATTGCTATTTGTTTATAAGGTGGTGACGGAGATGAATGCAGGTGAATGGAAAAAGCAAGAACTAAGTGATGCATTTCTGGGTGCCGTTTACGCGTATATGGATTATGAGAAAACGACGCATCTCTTAAAAACGAAGGATGGAAAGCAGATTTATTATGCAGAAATTCATATCGTATCCGCGATCCATGACCATGAAGGGATTCATGTGTCGGGTTTGGCGGATTTGCTTGGTGTGACGATCGGAGCTGTTTCGCAAATATTAATGAAACTTGAAAAGAAAGGGCTTATCAAAAAAGAACGTGATGCACGTAATCAATCGCGTTTTTTATTGAAGCTAACTCCAGATGGAGAAATTACGCATCTTAATCATTTGAAGTTTCACGAGGAGTTTGATGAATTATTTTGTTCGGCACTCGACGAGGGAAGTGTAGAACAAGTTCGTTTCTTAAAACAGTTTTTTAGCCGAATAGAACATAAACTACAGGATGTGACGAAAAAATAATTTTTTTTAAGCAACGCCTATAGCAACTTAATACTTTAAAGTCAGATTCCATCAAACATGATGGAATTAAAAAATATTTGTAATTGAGAATGATTATCTTCTTCATAGGAAAGGGAACAGATTTCATGGTGGGTTTCTTAAAAAGGTGCATAGGCCTGATCATTACTCTTTTGGGGGTGACGGCACTTTCGTTTCTAATGGCCAATATTTCAATTGTTGATCCCGCTGAAGCTTATGCACGAAATGTATTTTTGCATCCGACGGAAGAACAAATTGTTCAAATTCGTACGGAAATGGGGCTGGATCGGCCGTTATACCAGCAATATATACAATGGTTAGGCAGCAGTTTGCGTGGGGATTTAGGGGTTTCTTTACAGACAAAAAATACAGTCGCATCAGATATTGGCCAGAAGCTGCCTATAACCATGCAACTTGTTGGCATGTCCCTATTGTGGGTGGTGGTCTTTACCATTCCTGTTGCCCTTATCACTGCCTTGCGAAAAAATAGTTGGTTTGACCACGTTGTTAGAATAGCAACGATATTGGGTGCTTCACTGCCCAACTTCTGGCTGGGATTCTTGGTACTTCTTTTGTTCGCTGTAACCTTTCCAATTGTGAAGGTTGTGGACTACGGCAATCTTATGAGTCTTATTCTTCCTTCTCTCGTTCTAGCTGTTCCGGTTGCTTCGATATCCATTCGCTTATTTCGCGCGACGCTGCTTTCCAATCTGAATAAGGATTATGTTGCTTATGCGAAAGCAAGGGGACTGAGCAACGGAAGGATTGTATGGGTTCACGTGACAAGGAATTCTCTGCCGCCGCTCATTATGTTGTTTGGTCAATACATGGGTCACATGATTGCGGGAAGTGCCATCGTGGAAAGCATTTTTTCCTTGAAGGGCGTCGGTATGTATCTGATTGACGCGATTATGGCTCGGGACTTACCGACGATCAATGGTTGTGTATTGGTCATCGCCCTTATTTTTGTTTTTGGCAGAGTGCTTGCGGATATCGTCAATTGGCGGCTAAACCCCCGGATGATGGATAAGGGGGAAGGAGCTTTATGATTATAAAAATTGTTAACAACAAGCAGGCGCTGACAGGACTTGTAATGATCGCATTGGTAAGCCTGGTTGCTGCAACTGCTCCGCTGATTGTACCCAATGACCCGCACAAAATTGATATCGTGAACCGATTCTTATCCGCAAACGCGCAATACCCACTCGGTACGGATCAACTGGGACGTTGTGTGTTATCGAGGCTGCTCCTTGGGGCGAGCTACTCGCTGGGCATTGCCGTACCGACACTGATGGCGCTAGGGGGCATTGGATTAATACTGGGAACGTCAGCCGCTTATTTAGGCGGGCGTTTGGAACGGGCTTTACTGATCATCTGTGATCTATTTATGGCTTTTCCATCGCTGGTCATCGTACTGTCTCTTGTCGGGGCGTTGGGACAAGGAATATCCAGCATCGTTGTGGCCGTGATGTTCTCGCTGTGGGCTTGGTATGCCAAAGTGGTGTGGAGCTATGCGTGTCTGGAAAAGAGCAAGGACTACATTCTTGCATGCATTATAGCCGGGTGCAATCACAGAAGAATTATATTTCGACACATCATTCCTAATCTGTTTCCCCAATTCCTGGTGTACCTGAGCACGGGAATGGCTTCCATGATCATCATGATATCCGGGTTTTCATTTTTAGGATTAGGCTTTGAATCAGGCACGCCAGAATGGGGAGCGATGTTGAACGAAGCCAGGGCGAGTTTTTATTCTCATCCGACATTTGTCCTTTACCCTGGCCTTTGTATTCTGTTAACGGCAGCGGGCTTCAATTTATTCGGAGAAGCGCTTAGAGACATCATTTCTCCGGAGGAGGTGAGCGAATGAATGGTTTGTTGGAAGTGAAAAATCTTTGTGTTGGACTTAAGGAGCAGCCGAGCCGTCTGATTGTCAAGCATGTAGATTTTACGCTTCGCCAAGGAAAGGCACTAGCTCTTGTAGGGGAAAGTGGAAGCGGAAAGACGATGACCTGCAAGGCGCTTATGCGGTTATTAAATAGGAAGAAATTCGAAGTTTCCGGGAGCATCCGGTATAGGGAGGTGGGGCTGCTAACCCTTAAAGAAAAAGAAATGCGTTCGTTATGCGGAAGCAAAATAGCGATGATTATTCAACATCCGATGACCGCTTTCAATCCGACAATCAAAATCGGTGTGCAAATCATAGAGTCGATAAGAGCTCATCGAAAAATCGGCAAAAAAGAAGCGTATGAGATTGGTATTCAAGCACTGGAGCAAATGCATTTGCCGCGCTGCGAACAATTAATGAACAGTTATTCTTACACATTAAGTGGAGGAATGCTGCAAAGAATCATGATCGCAGTAGCCTTGATTCACAAGCCGGAGATTCTTATAGCGGATGAGGCGACCACGGCTTTGGACGTGAAGAACCAAAGCATTGTACTTGAGGAACTCGATCAATTGAAGAAAAAGGGGATTGCGCTTCTTTTGGTTACTCACGACTTGGGCGTGGCCGCGAAGCTTGCGGATGATATGGTGGTTATGAAAAGTGGGGAGATCATTGAACGCGGGGCTGTCTTCAAACTCTTCGCATCACCTCGGGAAGCATACACCAAAGAACTGCTGGGAGCCAGGATAATGAAAGGAGCAGGGCTGTGATTGAGCTAAAGCAGGTATCCAAGCAATATCAGGCAAAAGATAAGCGAGGAAATAAACTAACTATCGATGCGGTGAAACCATTATCGCTTTCGTTGGATCATCAAACCAGTTACGCCCTTGTAGGCGAAAGCGGAAGCGGAAAAAGCACCTTGGCCCGTCTGATGCTGGGGATCGAGCGACCGACAAGCGGCGAGGTATGTCTGGAGGGGAATAATATCGCCTTGCAGCGTCCAGGAGAATTTCGCAAGAAAAGGGCAGTGCTCCAGATGGTGTTGCAAAATGCACAGAGCTCACTCGATCCCAGACTTCCGGTATTTGATTCGATCGCCGAGCCGATCCGGTGTTTGAAGAAGATGGACAAACAAAGCGAGCGCCAAAAAATTCTGGAACTGGCCGACAAAGTTTGCTTAACCGTTGATCAGCTTAGCCGCCTTCCGCATGAGTTGAGCGGCGGTCAATTGAAGAGGGTTTGTATTGCTCGCGCAATGAGCATATCCCCAAAGTTTATTGTTTTTGATGAATCCGTTAGCGGGCTGGATGTGACGGTCCGAAAGCAAATTCTCGACTTGATTCTTCAGCTAAAAAATGACGGAATAGGCGCATTCCTGTTTATTACCCATGATATCGATGTAGCGATCTATATGGCGGATCACATCATTGTGATGAAAGATGGATCTATCGTTGAACGGGTTGAACATGCTGGTTCTTATGATGATTTTAAACATGAGTATTCGAGGAAGATGATTGAGTCGCTTCCTCCGAAGTCTCCGGAATACCGGAACCAACAACATCGGATGGCTGCGACCCTTTAACAGCAGTAGGCTAAGAGGAGACGATTCCCATGAGAAAAATGATTGATGCTCTCGTTGTAATAGCGTTATTGCTATTTGTTTTAACTGCTTGCTTACAGACAAATACCGAACAAACGGAGGGTGAGATTACATTAACGGAAAGCTGGGATTTTGCCGGAGGTTTTTACCCGATTGAAACGCTAACGGTAAATGCCAATTACGGTCCACAGTTTTACATGGTCAATTTTTATGAAACGCTTGTCCGTTATAAGGATGGAGAAATCATTCCTGGTCTGGCAGAGTCCTGGGAGATATCGGAGGACGGCTTGATCTATACATTTCATTTAAGAGAACAAGTGAAGTTTTCCGACGGCTCACCTTTTAATGCGGAAGCGGTCAAACGAAATCTGGAGGTAATCCCGGCGAATCTCGGACCAATGAATGGAGGTCTGGGAACGGTGTCTACACTCCTGGACCAGATTGTTGTCATCGACACTCATACGGTTGAAGTGCATCTTACAGCCCCTTACTATGGAGCGCTAAAGGATTTTACACTGATGAACCCAATGGCGATGGTATCGCCCGATGCATTCAATGCGGACGGCTCTCCGGGAGATGTCCTCAGAACGGGCACGTTCGGAACGGGTCCTTACATGTATGAGGGGGAAACGGACGGGACGACGTACACCTTTGTTAAAAATCCGCATTATTGGGGCGAGGAGCCCGAGGTCGAACGCTTTCATGTGAAGGTGATTCCGGATAACGATACCAAGCTGCTGGCTTTGCGCAATGGGGAAGTAGACATTCTCGTAGGAACACGGCATATGTCCTATGATCGTTTTAATGAAATGAAAAAATCGGGCTACGGAGCGCAGATTTCAGAAGGGATAGCCAGCAACACGCGGTATCTTGCATTTAATGTGTCCAAAGCGCCTTTCGATGATCGGAATGTACGACTGGCAGCCAGCCGCGCAATCGACAAAGAGGGAGTTGTACAAAGCATATTTACGGGAATTGAAACGAAGGCCGACAGTATTTTCGATCCTGCAATGCCTTACAGCAACGTGGAACTTGTTCCCCATGCATACGACATGGATCAAGCCAAGTTGATTTTAGAAGACGCTGGCTGGGTGGATACGGATGGCGACGGCGTCAGGGAAAAAGACGGCAAGCGCTTGGCAGGCGAGATTCTGTATATTAAGGGAGATGCCATGATCGATGATTTACTTTTGGCGATTTCGGCGCAATGGAATGAACTCGGTATGGACATCAAGCCAAAGGGGATGGAAAAAATGACTTTTCACGCTGAGTTCGCAAAGGCCGATTTTGACCTCGCTTTTTATGAAACTTACGGCTCTGCCTGGGATCCCCACACATCGATGACAAATATGAAGCCCGATTACAGACATGGTTATCCTGCGGCCCAGGCGCTGGCGCTCGTAGAGAACGGCAACGAGATCATAGATGCGCTTAATGTCAGCACAGATGAAGAGCAGATTCAGGAGATTTATGATTTGGTTTTAAACGAAATCAACGACCAGGCCATTCTTATTCCTCTTTCCTATACCAAAGAACTGGCCCTGTACAATAGTCAAAGAATAGCGCATTACTCGTTTAACGGACAACCGGCTGATATTGACGTCGCTGCTATTCAGCTAAAATAAAAAAGCTTTCCCTCGTCTGTAAGGGTGAGGAGAGCTTTTGTTCGGTCAAAGTGTATAGCAGCTATATACTTTTGGGAGGTGTGCTGATTGGGAGGACAATATAATAACCCAAAGAAAAATCGTTCGACAGATGACAATCGCAGCGGCAACTTGGCCGGGGAGGAAGCTCCGCGTATGCTGCCGATAAGCGATACGTTTCGCATGTTGCGCCCGATCCAGATTCACTTGATCACGTGCGCGTTCCTCACCGGGGCGAGCGCGGTAGCCGGCTTTGCGCCGTACTTGGCCATTGTGGAGATCGCCAGAGCCTTGTTCGTAGCCGCCAATGCCGCAGAGGCTGCCAGTACAGTGTGGATCTGGGTCGGCATCGGCGCCGCAGGCGCTGCGTTGCGACTCATTATGCTCGGGTTGTCCACGCATGTCGGCCACAACGCCGACGCAGAAATGCTGCATCATCTCCGAGGTCAAATTGTGAAGCGGCTTGGCGTTCTGCCTCTCGGCTGGTTCCGAGCCGCCGGTTCCGGACAGGTGAAGAAGGCGATGACCGATGATTTGGAAGCGATGCATGAACTGTTCGCCCATGCGTTGGGAGCGGTTGTCGGCGCAGCCGTTTCGCTTGCTGTCGGCTTCACTTACCTGATGCTTGTGGATTGGCGGATGGCGCTCATTACGCTCGCAGTCCCGGTGCTGGCCGCAATTACGTATAAGATGGCGATGCGATCGCTTCCCGCGCACATGTCCCGATTGTTAACCGCAGAGGGACGGATCAGTTCCGCAAGCGTGGAGTATGTTGACGGAATTAACGTCGTAAAGACGTTTGGAGGTACAAAGGGCCGAATATTGGCCCGTTTCGACGAAGCGATGAATGAACACACCGAGGCTTATCGAGCTTGGGTAGCAGGACATCGGAACAGTTCCGCCATGAACCGGGTATTGGGCTCGGAGATGGTCCTGCTTGGCGTAGTATTGTCCGCGGGACTGGCATTCGTGAGCGCAGGCTGGCTTGCGGTTGCCGATCTGCTCCCTTTCCTCGTTGTAGGCGTGGGGCTGCCGACAGCTTTCGGTCCGCTGATCCATGGCTCGCAAGGCGTTCGTATGGCGCGTATGGCAGCCGGCCACATCGGCAGCCTGTTGTCCCGCGAACCGCTGCCCGAGCCCTCGGAGCCTCGTCAACCTCGGGACAATCGCATCGCACATGAGAAGGTATCCTTTTCTTATGATGGACTTACTCAGGTGGTAAGCGAGATCGAGGCGGAGTGCAAGCCCGGTACCGTCACCGCACTGGTCGGTCCGTCCGGCGCGGGCAAATCGACGCTCGCCAGCCTGCTGCCGCGCTTCTACGATGTAACGGGAGGCGCAATCCGTATCGGCGGCGCGGATGTGCGCGAGATCGGTTCCAAGACGCTGCTTTCTTCCATGTCGCTAGTATTTCAGGAAGTTATGCTGCTGCGGGATACCGTGAAGGAAAATATCCGCATCGGACGCCCGGAAGCTACGGATGAAGCCATTTATGAGGCGGCCAAGGCTGCCCAGATTCATGAGGTAATCGAACGTCTTCCGAACGGGTACGACACAATGCTTGAATCTGGCGGGGGAGGATTGTCGGGCGGAGAGCGTCAACGTCTGACGATCGCGCGCGCGATTCTCTCGGGCGCCGGCATCGTCGTACTGGACGAAGCGACGGCCTCGCTCGATCCCGACAGCGAGGCGGCGGTGCAAGACGCATTGGCCGAGCTCACAGCTGGCAAGACGGTCATTGTCATCGCGCATCGTCTTCATACCATTAAAAGCGCAGACCAGATTCTCGTTCTGGATGGAGGGCGTCTTGCCGAGCGCGGCAAGCACGAAGAACTGCTTGCCGAAGGCGGGTTGTACGCTCGGATGTGGGAAGCGCAGAAGAGGGGGGAATCCGCTTGATTCGTATGATTGTTCAGTTATATCGTCTTTGGCCGGATCCGAAGCTGCTGGTTCGCATGTGGCTGCTGAGCGCCATTCTTGCAGTGCTGCAGGGGCTGCTGCTCGGACTGCTGATCCCGATTCTGCGTGCGCTGCTGCAGCCGAGCCCCGATTTCGAGGCAGCCGCCCCTTGGCTGATTGCTGGGGCGGCGGGACTTGTGGTCTATGTGGTGCTGACTGTGCTGGCTACACCTATTGGGTTCGCCGCGAGCATGAAGCTTGCGGTTCAACTCAGACATCATCTGATGAGTCATGTGACGACGCTGCCGCTTGGCTGGTTTACCGCTGCCCGTAAGGGAGAATTCGTCCGTACGGTCACGAATGTGACCGGTGTCCTGTCGCAATTGACCGTGACGGTAGGAGCTCCTGCGATTACCGGCGTGCTGGTGCCTGCTACGATTGTTGGTGTCACCTTTATGGTGGATTGGCGGCTCGCCTTGGTGCTGCTCGTCACGATACCCGTATCGTTATTCGCGCTGCGCCGCTCCAGGCGAACCGTTGATGAGGTATCCGCTGATATGGAAATAGCGGCGAACGAAGTGGCCGGTCGAGCGATAGAGTTCGGTCAGGCCCAGCCGGTATTGCGGGCAGCGGGACACGGCACGACCGGCAGTGTTCGCATGCGGGACGCTCTTGCCGACCATCGCTTGCGGTATCGCCGTGGATTGAAGCGCATGCTGTTTCCTGATTTGTCATACAGCGGCGTAGTCATGATCGGTTTTATTGCGGCAGTCGTACTCGGTGTGCAGCTGCTGCTTGCCGGAACAATCTCCATGGCGGATACGATTGCCTTGCTCGTGCTGGCGGTACGCTTTCTTGAGCCGCTCGGCGGGATGATCGATCACGCTTCGGGTCTTGGCGCGATGGACTATCTTGCAAGGCGTGTCGAGGCTGTGTTGCATACGCCGTCGCTGCCGCACAATCCTCGGCCGGTGCGCCGGCTGGAACGGACCGATATTGCGTTCAACGACGTGACTTTCTCGTATAGCGACAAGCCTGTACTGACGAATGTGACGTTCGAATGTCCTCACGGCAGCACGACGGCATTGGTTGGTCCGTCCGGCTCAGGCAAGACGACGGTGACGCGGCTGATCGCCCGATTCTTCGATGCCGATGCCGGCAGCGTCAGTGTCGGCGGGACGGACGTCCGCGATATTGACCATAACGTTCTGATGAACGACATCGCGATTGTATTTCAGGAAGTCTATCTCTTCGACGCCACAATTGAAGAGAATCTTCGGCTGGCCCGGCCGGATGCAACCGAAGATGAACTGGCCGAAGCGGCCCGCGCCGCTCGGCTGGATGAAGTGGTTGCGCGTCTGCCCCACGGCTGGAAGACGCGGGTAGGCGAAGCGGGGGCGCAGCTGTCCGGCGGAGAACGGCAGCGGGTATCGATCGCGCGCGCATTCCTCAAGAAGGCGCGCATCGTACTGATCGACGAAGCGGCATCGGCGCTCGACCCGGAGAATGAGCGCGCCATTGGCGAGGCGATTGCGGGACTGGCTCGCGATCCCGAGCGAACCGTAATCGTGATTGCCCACCGTCCATCGACGCTGGCTGCGGCTGATCGCGTCGTCGCTCTCGACAGGGGAGAGGTTGCCGAAGTAGGGAGCCCTGAAGCGCTTCGCAAATCCGGCGGAATATATGCCCGGTTGTATAACCAATACGAGAGAGCCCGAAGCTGGCATATTAAGCGGGCTTGAGATGGAGCAGGGAAGGCACTGCGGAACGTGACAGCGGAAATCACTTAACTTTTCCGGGAAGTATGGGGAATAGGCTTTTTAGATATAAAGTGTATAGCAGCTATATTCTTTTACTCATAAATAGGTGTTGGTATATCAACACGGATAGGGGGAACTGATGGGTAACGATCATGTGCATGGTCATCATTCAATGAATGACATGCTTCATTCATCTACTGGGGGCGAGAACGGGCAACTTGCAAAATCCGACGCACTGTGGCGGTTGTTGCGGCCCGTTCATCTGCACCTTGCCTGGTGTGCAATTCTGTCGGCAATCGGCGCGGCTGCCGGGTTCGCTCCTTATATCGCGGTTGCAGAAATTGCACGCATGATGCTCGGTGCGGGGGAGACTAGCGGAAGCGCCGTATGGATGTGGGTCGCGATCGGTGCGATTGGAGCAGGGGTCCGCCTGCTGTTCATTTTCGCTTCGTCGCGGCTTGGGCATTATGCGGACGCGGCGCTGCTGCATGACGTGAGAGTACGCATCGTAAGCAAGCTGGGCGTATTGCCGCTTGGCTGGTTCCGCGCCAGCGGCTCGGGCGCCATAAAAAAACGGATGACCAACGACCTGGAGGAGATGCATCAACTGATTGCGCACGCGCTTGGCGAGCTGGTCGGGGCAGGCGCGGCCATGATTACAGGATTTGCGTATTTGCTGCTGGTGGATTGGCGTATGGCATTGATCTCCATGGCTGTATTGCTCCTCATGGTTATAAGCTATCGGATCGCCATGCGTTCGGCTACGACCCATATGTCCCGTCTGCTGGCCGCAGAAGGGCGAATCAGCGCGGCGAGCGTAGAATATGCGGACGGCATTGCGGTTGTGAAGGCGTTCGGTACAGGCGGACGCATGAATGAACGATTCGGCTCCGCCGTGAAGGAGCATACGAACGCCATGCTCGACTGGGTGAAGGAAACGACGTACAGCTCTGCGGCATCGCGGTTGCTTTCTTCCGAGATGACTGTGCTCGGCGTCGTCATGATTGCCGGACTTGCGCTTGTGAGCGCAGACCAGCTCGCGATGGCCGATCTGCTGCCGTTTCTCGTCATTGCCGTTGGCCTGCCGACATCGATCATGCCCGCCATTCAGGGCGGGCAAGGGATACGAAAAGGCCGCGTTGCCGCCAGCAATATTGAGGAGCTCCTGCAGCAACCGGCCTTGCCGGAGCCAGCGCATCCCAAGCAACCGGCATCCTATCGCGTTGAATTGAACGACGTGTCTTTCTCGTATGACGGGTCAACCGAGACGCTGTCGTCGATCAGCGCGGTGTGCGAGCCGGGCACCGTTACGGCGCTCGTCGGTCCTTCGGGGGCGGGCAAGTCGACGCTGGCCAGTCTGCTGCCGCGATTTTACGATGTGACGGGCGGGTCGATTACAATCGGAGGCGTCGACGTGCGCGATATGACATCGGAGACGCTGCTGTCGTCGATGTCGCTCGTGTTCCAGGATGTCATCCTGCTGCGCGATACCGTGACCGAGAATATCCGCATCGGCCGTCAGGATGCCAGCGACGAAGAAGTGCGCGAGGCTGCGCGGGCTGCCCATATTCATCATGTGATCGAGCGTCTGCCTCAGGGATACGATACGGTGTTGGGCAGCGGAGACGGCGGCTTGTCCGGCGGAGAGAAACAGCGGCTCACGATCGCGCGCGCGATCCTGTCCGGGGCGCCGATCGTCGTGTTGGACGAAGCGACCGCTTCGCTCGATCCCGATGGGGAGACGGCCGTTCAGGAGGCGCTGGCAAAGCTCGCGACGGGCAAGACCGTCATTGTCATTGCGCATCGGCTTCATACCATTAAGAGCGCGGATCAGATTCTCGTGCTGAACGGCGGTCGACTGGTTGAGCGGGGCAAGCACGAGGAGCTGTTAGCCAAGGACGGATTATACGCGCGGATGTGGAACGCGCAGCAGAAGGGAGAGTCGTAAATGATTCGCAAACTGTACAACTTATGGCCGGATCGCAGCATATTGCTGCGCATAGGAGCGCTGCAGGCTGTTTTGGCCATCCTGCAAGGACTGCTGCTCGGGTTGTTGGTGCCGATATTGCGGGCGCTGCTGCAAGCCGAACCGGATTTCCAGGCGGCCGCTCCTTGGCTCATTGCGGGTTCCGTCGGGCTTCTTCTGTATTGGGTGCTCACGGTCATCGCGACGCCGATCGGCTTTGCCGCCAGCATGGAGCTGGCGGCGGCGCTTCGCCATCATGTGATGCGCCATGTCGCCACGTTGCCGCTAGGCTGGTTCACCGCCGCCAACAAGGCGCGGCTGGCGCGCGCCGTGACGGCGGACGCCGGCAATATCGGGCATTTGGCTGTCGTCATCGGGGCGCCGGCCATTGTCTCCATGCTTGTCCCGCTTACAATCATCGGAGTCGCAGTGGCGCTGGAATGGAGAGTGGCGCTCGTATTTCTGGCGATTATTCCGGTTGCGCTGCTGACGCTTCGGCATTCCGGACGTATTGCATCGGAGGCGGATATCGAGCTCGAAGAAGCGGCCGCGGAAATCGCCGGCCGCGCGATTGAGCTTGGTCAAGCCCAGACGGTGCTGCGGGCGGCGGGACAGGGGCAGTCGGGGGGCATGCGCATGCGGGAAGCGCTGGATGAACATCGGGCCTCGTACCGTCGAGGGCTAAGACGTGTCATGCTGCCGGATCTGTCGTATACGGCTATTGTGCTCGGTGGCTTTATCGCAATCCTGGCCTTCTCCGTATACTTGCTTCTGTCCGGTTCGCTTGCACTCACGGATACGATCGTACTGCTGGTGCTTGCGGTCCGATTTTTGGAGCCGCTCGGCAATTTGATCGAGCTGATCGGCGCGCTGCGCGCCATGGAAAATGCGGCTGTCCGCGTTCAGTCCATACTGGATACGCCTACTCTACCGCATTTGCCGAATGCAGCGACCGCACTGGAGCATGCGGGGATCGAGTTCGAAGGCGTGACGTTCTCCTACGGGGATACGCCAGTGCTGAACGACGTTACATTCCGCTGTCCGGCAGGCAGTACGACAGCGCTGGTCGGACCATCTGGCTCAGGCAAGACGACCGTCACACGGCTCATTGCCCGGTTCTTCGATGCCGATGCCGGATGCGTGCGGGTCGGCGGCGTGGATGTTCGGCAGCTTGATCCCGGTGTGTTGTTGAACGATATCGCCATCGTGTTCCAAGAGGTATATCTGTTCGATTCCTCCATTGAAGAGAACCTTCGGCTTGCGCGCCCGGACGCTTCGCTTGAGCAGCTTAACGAAGCCGCACGCGCTGCCCGTTTGGACGAAGTCATCGAACGGCTGCCCGATGGGTGGAATACCCGTGTCGGGGAAGGGGGATCGCGGCTGTCCGGCGGAGAACGGCAGCGTGTATCGATTGCGCGCGCCTTCCTTAAGCAAGCGCGCATCGTACTGATCGATGAAGCGGCGTCCGCGCTTGATCCGGAGAACGAGCGGGCCGTAAGCGAAGCGATTGCGCGGCTCGCGCGCGACCGCCGCAGAACGGTCATCGTCATTGCCCACAGACCGGCTACGCTTGCGGCGGCGGATCAAGTCATCGCGCTTGAGGCAGGACGGATTGCAGAGATGGGATCTCCGGCGGAGCTTCGTGTCGCAGACGGAATGTTTGCCAAGCTATATGGTCAGTACGAGCGGGCCCGCAGCTGGCATATTGCCGAACGGGAAAGTTCCTAACGCGTTCTACATTATTATTGAGAAGGAGCTATCGAACCATGACTACACAATTTGAAGTTCGCGGTCTGAAGACCGCTATTAACGGAAAAGAAATTTTGAAGGGTGTCGATCTGGCAATCAAGGGCGGGGAGATTCACGCCATAATGGGCCCGAACGGCACCGGCAAAAGCACGCTTGCTTCCGCATTGATGGGCCATCCGAACTATGAGGTGATCGAGGGCGAGGCTTTGCTTAATGGTGAGGATCTGTTGGAAATGGAAGTGGATGAACGCAGCCGAGCCGGATTGTTCCTCGCGATGCAGTATCCGAGCGAGATTGCAGGCGTAACCAATGCCGATTTTTTGCGAAGCGCCATTAACGCACGTCGTGGCGAGGGCAATGAAATGTCATTGATCAAGTTCATCCGTCAGATGGAAGGCACAATGAAAGAGCTGGAGATGAACACGGAGTTTGCTCACCGCTACTTGAATGAAGGATTCTCCGGCGGGGAGAAGAAGCGCAATGAAATATTGCAAATGAAGCTGTTGGAACCGAAGATCGCCATTCTCGACGAGGTTGATTCGGGGCTCGACATTGACGCCCTGAAGGTTGTAGCGGCAGGCATCAACGCGATGTGCGCCGAGGACCGCGGTTTTCTGATCATCACGCATTATCAGCGTCTGCTCGACTATATTACGCCCGATTATGTGCATGTGATGATGCAGGGCCGCATCGTCAAGTCGGGCGGAGCTGAACTGGCGTTGCGTCTGGAGAATGAAGGATATGAATGGATCAAAGAAGAGCTCGGGATCGTCGATGAAACGGTCGGTCGGCTGTGAGCATGGAAGAGGAGCGACGGAATATGATGAACAAACCGGTATCGAAATCTGTTCAGAGCGCTGCGGCAGAGGCGCTCTCGAGATCCAAGGGCGAGCCCGAATGGTTGACGCGGCTGCGCGGAAATGCGGCGCAGGCTGCGGAAGGACTGGAGTGGCCGAAGCCGGACAAAATACGGCTCGACCGCTGGGCGCTGGATGCGCGCGGTCGCTATCTGCCGGCTGACGAGATGTGCGACAGCGAGGAGCTTCCCGGTTCGATTCGGGGCCTGGCGCCGGAGGATAGTGCGTCCGGTTTGATCGTGCAGCGCAATTCCAGCGTGGTGCTGAAGCGGCTTTCCGTGGAGTTGAAGAGCAAAGGAGTCATCCTCACCGATCTGGAGACTGCGGCGCGCGAGCATACGGAAGTGCTCAAGACGCATCTGTTCAGCGCCGTCAATTGGGAGGAGAACAAGCTGACGGCACTGCACGCAGCGTGGTGGAACGGCGGAATCTTCGTCTACGTGCCGAAGCATGTGGAACTTGAGCTGCCGATTCAGGCACTGCTGTTCAGTGACGATGCGGAGGCTGCATTCGCGCCACACATCTTGATCGTGGCCGACTCCCATAGCAGGATCTCCTACATCGATCATGTCGTGTCTGAGCCAGGCGACGGACTGCCGCCAGCTATCCATCAATCGATTGTGGAGGTTATTGTGAAACCCGGGGCTCGGGTGCAGTTCGCATCCATTCATCATTTGGCCGACAATGTCGTCGATTTGACGTTGCGTCGGGCGATTGTGGAACAGGGTGGCCGAATCGAGTGGATCATCGGCGACCTGAGCGACGGCAATGTATTCTCCGACACACGATCAAGTCTCCACGGCAGCGGATCAACGTCCGATGCGAAGGTGATCAGTATCGGAGCGGGATCGCAGCAGTTGAGTCTGACGACACAAGCGGTTCACTTCGGCAAGCGCACCGACAGCCAGATGGTGACGCGGGCGGTCATGAAGGAGCGGGGCACGGCAATTATAAATGGCGTTACGAAGATTGAGAAGGGGGCGTCGAAGGCGAACGGAGAGCAGACGGAGAAGGTACTGATGCTCAGTCCGAAAGCGCGCGGCGACGCCAACCCGATTCTGCTGATTGACGAGGACGACGTAACGGCGGGTCATGCTGCGAGCGTAGGCAAGGTTAGTCCGGAGCAGATCTATTACTTGATGTCACGCGGCATTCAGAGGGAGGAAGCGGAACGTCTCGTAGTCCAGGGCTTTCTCGCGCCGATTGTGTCCGGGATACCGGCCCAGAGCGTCAGAGAGCGGTTGAAGCGGTTGCTCGAGACGAAGCTTCAATCTGGAACGCAATCGTCCGAGGGACAGCTGCGATGATAACGAAGGAGGATGACAACGATGACCAAGACAATGCCGGAGATCGAAGCGTACAAGTACGGATTCCGCGACGAGCATAAGGCCGTATTTCAATCCGGGAAGGGGCTTACGGCGGAAATCGTGCGCACCATTTCCAAAATCAAGAACGAACCGGATTGGATGCTCCAATTCCGGCTGAATTCACTGGAGCAATTCAAAGAAATGCCCCTCCCCAATTGGGGAGGCAAGCTGGACGATCTGGATTTTGACGACATTCAATATTACGTTCGTCCCTCGGGAAAACAGGGGAAAACGTGGGAAGAGGTACCTTCCGAAATTAAAGAGACCTTCGATAAGTTGGGCATTCCGGAGGCGGAACAAAAATTTTTGGCGGGCGTATCAGCGCAGTATGAGTCCGAGGTTGTTTATCACAGCATGAAGGAAGATTTGGAGAAACAGGGCGTTATTTTTACTGATACGGATACCGCATTGCGTGAGCACCCTGAGATATTCAAAGCGTATTTTGGTCGAGTTGTCCCTGCAAGCGACAATAAATTTGCTGCTCTTAACAGTGCTGTTTGGTCGGGAGGCAGCTTCATTTATGTGCCCAAAGGAGTGAAATGTGAAGTTCCGCTGCAGGCGTATTTTCGCATCAATTCAGAAAACATGGGTCAGTTTGAACGCACGTTGATCATTGCGGATGAAGACAGCTTTGTGCATTATGTGGAGGGCTGTACAGCGCCGGTATACAGTACGAATTCTTTGCATAGCGCGGTCGTCGAGATTGTTTGCAAGAAGAATGCCCGGGTTCGGTACACAACGATTCAAAACTGGGCGCCCAATATTTATAATTTGGTTACAAAGCGGGCAATGGCTGAAGATAATGCAACCATGGAGTGGGTGGATGGCAACATCGGCTCCAAGCTTACGATGAAATACCCGTCTGTTGTTCTGAAGGGACGTGGCGCCAAGGGAATGGTTCTTTCTATTGCAGTTGCAGGCAAAAATCAGCATCAGGATGCGGGTGCGAAGATGATTCATTTGGCACCGGACACAACTTCCACAATTGTTTCCAAATCGATTAGCAAACATGGAGGCAAAGTGACCTACCGAGGATTGGCTTCGTTCGGCAGACAAGCCGTTGGTTCCAAAGCAAACATCCAATGTGACACGCTGATCCTTGACAACGAGTCCACATCGGACACGATACCGTACAATGAGATCATGAATGATAATGTTACGCTTGAGCACGAAGCCACCGTCTCCAAGGTTTCAGAAGATCAGCTGTTCTACCTGATGAGTCGGGGCTTAAGCGAAGCTGAAGCAACGCAAATGATTGTCATGGGATTCATCGAACCGTTCACGAAGGAGCTTCCGATGGAATACGCAGTGGAAATGAACAGGCTTATCAAGTTTGAAATGGAAGGCAGCATCGGGTGATAGGGAGGGTTTCCATGATGATGAATATGGCTCCCGTGCCAGATCAATATATGGATCAGTTGAAAGCAAGAATGGAGCAGTGCGGTATAAGATGGACAAAGCAGCGCGCTGCAATAATAAATATATTTGTAGTAAAAGGTGTAGGGCTTTTAACGGCGGAAGAGGTATTTTTAGCGGCTAAGAGAAAGCTTCCCAAGCTAGGAATGGCAACGGTGTATCGTACCCTGGAACTGTGTGTTAAAGTACGTTTACTACGCAAGATATTTAATGACCGAACAGCTAGATACTGTCTTTGCCCATTTGAAATGAATGGGGATATCCATTCCTTATAACTAGTAGATTGGGAAAAGTATTAGAGAGACTTCATGCCGACAAGAAGATTGGTCTATGAAAAGGAAGAGGGTGGCTTGTGAACATACAAGCTATCCTCCTTTTCGGTGCTGCAATCAGATTTGGTCTTCAACGCCGCTTCTCGCATTCTGCACCGAACAATATTCGTTGTTCTACTACGAAGGGAACATTAAACATTTTGGAAGTATCCTGAATTCTTCATGATTTCTTCTCCGCTCAATAGTGCAGCCTCTTCAACGGAAATCCCCTGTCTTCTTTAGGAAGGCCTGAACAGCACGGTACCCAATGGCATATCCGCTATAGGAGGGATGCCCGTACGTTCGGCACCCTCGTAGCTCGCCTGGTCTCCGAACATATACTTGCGTACTTCACCGAACCCCTTAACGTCAAGCGCTTTCCTAATCACACGCCGCGCTTGCTCCAACTCATCGCAAGCTAATCTATTCACCCAGGGTCGCCGCGATTCAAAGCCGTACAGGTTCTCAGCAAATCTCTCGGCAAGCCCCTTCACCGCCAAATATTTGGCAACAGTAATATCCATAAAATCCCACTTGCCGTTCGCAAACAAGACGGTATGGTGGAATTCATGGGCCACGATTGACGGCAGTATATCGAGATTTTCATCGGGCAAACTCCCTCGCTCGATGTGTCCGCTTCCCAACCTCCTATCAAAGCGCACTTCTAGTGATCATAAAACCTACAGCCCCTCTGTGGACAGAAGGGCTGCCTTAGATTATCAGGGCTTCAGAAATTCCAGCCCTTGCATGTATCTCCGCAACGCTTCCGGAATCCGGATGGATCCGTCTTCCTGCTGATGATTCTCCAGCAGTGGGATCAATATACGGGGCGAAGCGATGGCAGTATTGTTCAAGGTGTAGCAAAATTGCGTCTTTCCGTCCGCATTCCGGTATCGAATGTTCGAACGACGGGCTTGAAAATCCAGCAGATTGGAGGCGGAGTGAGTCTCACCGTACGCTTGGCGGCTTGGCATCCAGGTTTCGATGTCCCATTGTTTGTAGGTTTTTTGAGACATGTCGCCTGTGCATACAGCCATGACGCGATAAGGCAGCTCAAGCAACGACAGGATCTCTTCCGCATTGGCTGTGATCTCTTGCAATAGCTGTTCCGATGTATCCAAACTGGCTTCACACAAAATGACTTGCTCAACCTTTGAGAACTGATGCAACCGGTACAAGCCATGAACGTCTTTTCCTGCCGATCCTACCTCATTGCGGAAGCAGGTTGAGATGGCAGCGAGTCGGATGGGCTCGGTGACATCCACGATTTCATGGTCGTAATACGACACAAGCGGCACCTCCGATGTACCCACCAGCCATTTATCCTCTTCTGCCATCCTGAACGTCTGACTTTGGCTTAGCGGGAAGTGTGCGGTATTGACCAATGCCTCTGTCCGGACCATGAGCGGCACCTCAAGCAGCGTGAACCCTCTTTGGATGAGCACATCGAGGGCCAACTGCTGGACCGCCCGGTGCAAGAGCGCTCCCATGCCTGTAAGATAGTAATTGCGGCTGCCGGCGATCTTAACGCCGCGGGGGATATCGATCATCTGATGGAGCTCGCCAAGCGCGACATGATCTTTGGGCTCGAAATCAAACCTTGTCGGTTCACCTGCCCCTCTTACCTCTACATTGTCATGATCGGAGCTGCCCGCAGGCGTATCCGGCGACACCACATTAGGTACATGGAGCATGAGCTGTCTGTAATGGGTTTCGACTTCTTTATGTTCCTCTTCCACGGTACTTAAGCGTTGATTGATTTCCTTCACCTGCTGTTTGTTGCGGTCAGCCTTCTCACGCTCATTGCTCCGCATCAACCCGCTGATCTCCTGGCTTAGCCGGTTGCGATCCTGCCGCAGCTGCTCCAGCTGCTGGAGCAGGCTCCGCCGTCTGTCATCGTATGCGACCAATTGAGAGATCGAGAGGGAAATCCCTTTTTGATCCGCGACGGCTTGCACTTCCGCTTGATTTTGCCTAATCCATTTGATGTCCAACATGGCAACGAACTCCTTTTAATGAGAATATAAAAAGCGCTCTCGTCCGATTGGGACGAAGAGCGCTATTCTCGCGGTGCCACCCAAATTGATCGAACAGCATAAACTGCTCAATCCACTCAGTTCCACGGTAACGGGCGGACCCGGTTAACTTAGGGGGAACTTTTCCCCTTGACGAAAACGCCTCCGAGTTGGATTCTCATCATCGGCCTGATGTCATTATTTTTATAGTATATCTTAGACTGCTCAATGTAATCAAGGGGCTGAGATTTACCGGTACCCCTTAGCATCTGCCGGCTTGCCCGCATCCTGAACTTCGACGATGTAACGCCAAGCATCCGGCCGTGAGCCGTCGAGATCCGTTATCCCGTATTCGTTGGCAAGCTCACCGCTTGATGTCGATTGTCCGCTCCAGCGAGCGGATTGTGAATCATTAGCCAATGCCGCGATCCCGCGACCAATGAAGCGTGGCGTTTCGGAAATGATGAAATGCGGTTCGCGGACGAGCGCATCTTTCCAGTTTGCTTCGGTTACGCCGTATTCCTCCAGCATGATTTCTGAGCGTAGCCAGCCTGGCGATACAGAGAGGGCACTCCCTTGGTAGGGGCAAGTTCATGCGCCAAAGACTTGGCCATTCGGATGACGGAGTTCTTCGCCAAATCGTAAAATAACGACAACCGGTAGTTTGTTTCATTATAGGCTTTCGTGCCGTCCGTGACTTCCACAACGAGCCCGCCCGGCTTGCGGATGAGTAGCGGCAGCGAGTAATGACTTGTAATGATATGGGTGTCTATGGCCAGATGGAGCATACGCAACCCGTTTTCCAATGAATGTTCCCACACGGGGACATTCCACTCCACCATATATTCGCCGCCCCAAATATCGTTAACCAAAATGTCCAGTTGACCTTGCTCGCGTTCAATTCTTGCGATTAAAGCCTGAACCTGAACGGGATCGAGGTGATCGACTTGCACCGCAATTCCGGTGCCGCCGGCCAGATCAACGAGTTCAGCGGTTTCTTCAATCGTTTCCGGTCGGTTGTATTCAGAGCGCCTCGTCCGTGTTGTACGGCCTGTCACGTAGACGGTTGCACCTGCTGCTCCCAATTCAATGGCGATGCCTCTGCCCGCTCCCCGGGTTCCTCCAGCAACCAAAGCTACTTTTCCTGATAAAGGCTTCATCACTTTCTACCTCTCTCGCTCAATTTAAACATTAAGGCTAATTCTTTTTTAAATTTAAGCAGTAGTCTCTTGTGCTTTTATCAAACTTCTTCGATTGCGTATCTTAAAGTGGTATGGGCATCCCAAAACAATCACTTCCCAGAAGCCGTTCCAACTTCAGTTGTTCGATTTTGTAGTGGAGGGATCAAACATCGGCTCAGAGAGAGGTTGATGTCAACCCTGGCAATTTCAATGAAAAATGTATATAGTAGCTATAGTATTTTGTCCAATTACGGATCAGCTCAAAATTCAGGTCTCCTTTCTTCTTATTCACATTATAGAAGCCTAATACGACATCTATTGACATATATAAATGTTTTTTTGGATCAAGTCCAAATTTATG
>NZ_BOVK01000009.1 GCF_018403685.1 Xylanibacillus composti | reverse complement strand
TTAATTAGGGGGCTTGATAGACATGGGAGCAGATAGCGTCGCTCCGTTCCGTTAGCGGGAAAAAGCAGCAAAAAAGAGGCCAATAGTGTCGCTCCGTTCCGTTGAGCGCCTAGCCTCCAGTTACTTCTTACCAGCAGATACATTTGGCCTGGATTCATGTACCGAGTCGGATCTTCATTCCTAATAAGCAGCAAGAACAACCGGACTAGTTGTCAGAAAAATACGATTATTCATCGCGCCATTGGGGATCATCAGGAGAACGAGGTCTCATATCCGGATTCGAAAGTACGCAGATGCGGGTACTTGTAAGGCACTACCCGCATCTTGCTTTGGGAAACGGTGCAGAAGCAGGATGCGGGCGGGTCATCGAAGTAGAGCAGCCTTAAATCGGTATCTATGACTTTAGCGAGTCTCATATTTGCCAAGGTACCTCGGTCTACTTCTACAAAAGAATGCTCAGCCAGCAGTATGCGCCAGTCGTGGAGAACAGCCCCGTGTAAGACGTAACTGCCCTCGCCCGTTTCGAACCACATATCTTTCCCTTTTAAAGTGCAGAATCTCACCACATCCATCGGAAGCCAGTGGGGCTCATATTCTTTTTTTCCTATTGGCTTTAGTGCTGGGATTCTCATTACTGCTCCTTTGCTTATCCGAAACTTTTATGGAGGGACTACCAAAATACCATTTTTCTAATGGTTCTTTTCCACTATCCAGTGCCTTACTCAAGTAAGTTACCAATCGCTTCAACATTGGCTTCACCTCCTTTCCACCTTGAAGGGGTGTCAAGAAGAAAGTCTGAATCAAGAAAATAGATGTAAGTATGTCGGACATCCATATAAAATTTAGAAAACATAGACAGAAGGATATAGCGTACTTCCATCTTGCGATAGCACTCACTGAACGCCTTATTTGAAGTAGGATACATAGTATAAACAATATAGATATAGCCGAATGAAAAAAAATAGGATAAGCAGGAACGAATGGCGCGATTGCAATCACAGCTATGGTGAATACAATACACTGTTCTAACGTGGGCAAATGTCGCCCACCTGTCAGCTTTCGTACGATTGCCAACATGCATAATGCTAATGCCGTTTCGTACAATGTCCCGAATAACTTACCCAATATAAGTGATCCAATGATTATTAATAAATTGGTGAAAACAGATGCCAACGAATGCGTAATTCGAATCTTATCACATTGCATTTCGCTATTTTTACATAACCATGCTGAACAAGCCAATGCGATCCGTTCAATCATCATGGTGTTCCCTACGATATGAAAACCATAGAAGAATAACAGCGACGTTGACAGAAATAAATATTACTAGCCACAGCATCTTATTACTGTATGTGTGATAGAAGTAGAAAGATGTAATCATAACTACTGCAGCGATAACCATACCAATAGCTAATTTGAGATTATTGATTGACCACTCTAATCGTCCAATTCGATCAGTTGGTACAAAGGTAAAGCCTATATTTTTCTTAGAACAGGTATACATGATCAGCAGATTGAAGATCGAGGTAATTAATTGGAGTACGTAAACTTGCCAAGATGAGGCATCCTGTAGCACTTCGATGTCCACAAAGAATGTCCCCGCAACCCAAAACAAAATCCCTTGTACGACCGAATAGATCGCCGTATACAAGATTGGCATTAGCGCAGAGTAAATCAGCGGGACCTCCAGCACTAGCCAGAGGAACAATATTGTTATACTTATTTGTATCCAGGGAGCAAAAGGAGATTCATACACAATAAACAGCAAGTAAGACACCACGGATAAAAGAGTGCTAAAAAATAGGACCGGTCTTACCAAATATGTAATGGAATACCGGAATAGTGCGAACATCGCTAGTAACAGGGTAGTCATTTCAATTATTGATATTACCCAGAATCCCCAGAACCCCATAATAGCCTCCAAGTCTCCTAATTTCATGTCGAAAGTATTATATCTTAATTTTCAGATAGTTGGTAGGATGCAATTGGAAACTGCAGAGGGACGTTCCGGGAGCAACGTAATTAACCTGAACTTTTTCTGTTCAGGTTAACAAGATCAAAAGAAGGATTTCAACCTACGCACTCTCGGGGCTGTAGCCGATTGGCTTACTCTCCCGAGTTTGCCCTGATTTCAATCCACGCACTCACAAGGAGTGCGACTCGACGAGTCGTATCTGTCTCTGTGTTGGAGGGAACGATTTCAATCCACGCACTCACAAGGAGTGCGACAACTGCTCATGATCCGGGATGCTGCAGTCGGGTTATTTCAATCCACGCACTCACAAGGAGTGCGACTGCATTTACCCACGGCTTGCCATCGACGTTCCAATTTCAATCCACGCACTCACAAGGAGTGCGACGAGATTTGCGAGGGAGGTTTAACCAACATGGCAAATTTCAATCCACGCACTCACAAGGAGTGCGACTAGACGATTGTAATAGACTTGTATCTTTAATGATGATTTCAATCCACGCACTCACAAGGAGTGCGACTATTCAACATACATTACATAACTTCCAATGTTAATTTCAATCCACGCACTCACAAGGAGTGCGACCAGTACTTGGCGTTAAGTTTGATATTCTTACTGATATTTCAATCCACGCACTCACAAGGAGTGCGACTTTACGATGTCCCGGAAGACATCGTTTTTCTCTGATTTCAATCCACGCACTCACAAGGAGTGCGACCCCATGTCACATGTGCCCCAAACGCTTCCGCTATATTTCAATCCACGCACTCACAAGGAGTGCGACCATTGAACACAGGACATTCCCGGAAAACATATCCATTTCAATCCACGCACTCACAAGGAGTGCGACGCGCGAGTGGTCAACAAGTCTAAACCAGAATTGCATTTCAATCCACGCACTCACAAGGAGTGCGACGGCAGCCGGTATCTTGACGGGAATCGGCTGTTACAATTTCAATCCACGCACTCACAAGGAGTGCGACTTTCCTCGACCAGCTCCTGCTTCCGAGCTTCCAGGATTTCAATCCACGCACTCACAAGGAGTGCGACGGCAAATGCTCCAAGATGGTGTTTGCCAACTGGCATTTCAATCCACGCACTCACAAGGAGTGCGACTCAATAAGCTTTTTAAGATCCGTAATCCTATCATCATTTCAATCCACGCACTCACAAGGAGTGCGACGCTGTACTCTTCATACTTCATCACCCATCCCTTATTTCAATCCACGCACTCACAAGGAGTGCGACTATGAGTTGGAGCTTGAGTTTAACCGTATGAAAATTTCAATCCACGCACTCACAAGGAGTGCGACCTTCCTGACCGTGAGGTTCCTCCTTACGAGCCGGATTTCAATCCACGCACTCACAAGGAGTGCGACGAAGAAGAATCTGTGATACGTCTTAAGTGGATGGACATTTCAATCCACGCACTCACAAGGAGTGCGACCGAGAGGGCGATGTGTTCGAAGCTCCTTACACCGATTTCAATCCACGCACTCACAAGGAGTGCGACTTGTGCGAGATCAGCAAGACATCGTAAAGCACGAATTTCAATCCACGCACTCACAAGGAGTGCGACGGATTTCGCTGCCAAGGAATGCCATCTAATCATTATTTCAATCCACGCACTCACAAGGAGTGCGACACGATGCTGGCGGAGCTCATAAAATATCTGATACGATTTCAATCCACGCACTCACAAGGAGTGCGACGGAAGAGTGAAAAACAATCATTACATCACAAATATTTCAATCCACGCACTCACAAGGAGTGCGACTTCCAGCATCTAAACAAAATGATAGAAGTGCTAATTTCAATCCACGCACTCACAAGGAGTGCGACAAAAAGGATTGATTACGCTTATGTATTTGATTTGGATTTCAATCCACGCACTCACAAGGAGTGCGACGCAGAAGATGCGTTTTCCGTAGTGCAAATAGCCGAATTTCAATCCACGCACTCACAAGGAGTGCGACCGAAGGTATCTTTACTGACAATTCGCCACCAGAATTTCAATCCACGCACTCACAAGGAGTGCGACCTGATAAGATTTTGAAACTTGCGGTGCTCTTCGAATTTCAATCCACGCACTCACAAGGAGTGCGACTCGTGGGGGCCGGCAAAACAGGTCATCACGGTAATTTCAATCCACGCACTCACAAGGAGTGCGACAAGAGTTGTTGGTTACAGGCTTACAGCGACGAAATATTTCAATCCACGCACTCACAAGGAGTGCGACAGGGAGCAGTGGTCAAATGAGTTTCGGCATTACAATTTCAATCCACGCACTCACAAGGAGTGCGACTGGGGTGACAAACAAACTTCGTGAGCATTACCCCATTTCAATCCACGCACTCACAAGGAGTGCGACCAATCAGAATGACGGTGGTAGTAATGGGGATGGAATTTCAATCCACGCACTCACAAGGAGTGCGACAGTTTCCCCGGCAGGTGGTCGAACGGCTAAAGAGGATTTCAATCCACGCACTCACAAGGAGTGCGACCATAGATCAATATGTCATTTTCAGGCGTGACCATATTTCAATCCACGCACTCACAAGGAGTGCGACGGTGCGAAGCGGCCTCCGGGGTTTAATCATAGGAATTTCAATCCACGCACTCACAAGGAGTGCGACAGCGAAAATTAATTGCGGACAATCAAATTTCGTCATAATACAAGAAAATTACTACAAGAACCTCCAAAATAACCTCTGAATCAAGAACTAAGTAACCCTTTATTATCCAAAAAAGGTAAATTAACCTTCTTTTTTAGGTGCGAACCTCCCAGGGAAATCATGTTCGCTTGGGGTTCGCACCTACAATATCAAGGGCCCCTCCAAATCTTGGGATGGCTTGGCTCCGATATGTTCAACCTTGGTTTTGTACTTGTTGCCCAGGTTATAAAACCGCAAACTGTCTGTTCTCGGGTCGATCAACTCTTCCAACGCATAGCGAAGCTGTCGGTACTGGGTTGTGTCCAGTATACACTCGAATACGGAATTCTGCACTCGTTGCCCATAAATCAAGCAAGTCTTGGCCACCTGTCTCAGCCTGCGCTTTCCGCTTTCGGTTGTTGTATTGACGTCATAAGTGATTAAGATTAACATCGCACACCTACTTCCATAGGAATGGCGGGTACTCGTCCAAGTCTCCTCTGACGTGTCGGGCCAGTAGCAAAGCCTGCGCATAGGGGACAAGTCCCCAGGATATCTTCTCCTGGAGAAAAGGATGCTGAATCGTCTCCTGCTTCTTCTCCTGCCAGACGGACAATACTTTGCGCCTCGTATCGTCATCCATAATGACAGCGCCGTTCTCCTTGCGATGAAAGCCCTTATGGTCCACGATCTTGCGATTAATTAGGGAGAGAACGAAGCGATCTGCATATACGCCTCGCAATTCCTCTACCAGATCAAGAGCAAGCGAAGCTCTGCCAGGACGGTCTCGGTGCAGGAAGCCGACATAGGCATCTAATCCGACAGCTTCGAGAGCCGACCTTGTATCATTCGCTAACAGCGTGTAGATAAAAGATAACAAGGCGTTAACATTATCCAATGGCGGGCGCCACTGTAGCCAAACGCGCAGATCGCCTCCAGCTTCAACAGCGGAACCCGCCATATGTGTTACAGAACATGCGCCATCATAGTTTCTCCAGAATTGTAATTCCTGAAGGAGCTGCTTCAATGTTCACCTCATAATCTGAGAACGAACGGGGCACATCGCAATCCTGTTTTCTGCTTACTTGAACCAGATTGAATAGCTTATGGGCTGGTGCGTTGCCTAAACGACTTTCGTGCTGAAACACGATTAGTTTTTGAGCAGCCATTTTTCCCCGGGCAGCCGACCGATCGTGATCAAACATAAACATAAGCGACTCCCACAACAACTCCAAGTCTTCCGTCCCAAAGTTAGTTTGATTCGCCAAGGGAGCAGAAATAAACCCCTCCAGTCTGTATAGACCATAAGGTACAATGCTCTTCCTTCCCATGGTGCGCTCTTTCTCTGCGTCTTTTTCATTCGTCACTGCCATTCTGGTGATTGTCACATCCACAGGTGTAATCGGATCCAGACTCTTGGAGAAGCTGAACTGCACAGGACCACGGACTTGTCCGCAATTCACCCCGGTAGTCATGACCGCACCAAAAGCGCGAATATCGTAATATTTGTTGCACATCCATTGAGCAAGAGTCTGTTGATCCTCCTTCTTCTTGGCAACTAATTTATCTGCTTTGTTTTCTTTCAATTCCATATCAGGGTGTGCTTCGAAAGCCTCCTTGTTCAATTGATTGAGAATCGCCGCTTCCTTGATATAAATGTCATATGAATCCTCTCCCGCCCGGGCAAGCTCAACATAGTTGCGAACTTTCCGCTTCAAGCATACATCTGTGACGAGACCGCAGCCTGTTTCGGGGTCGATTCTTGGTAAATTCCCTGCATCAGGGTCACCATTTGGATTCCCGTTCTCCACATCAAACAGCAATACAAACTCATAACGATTTTCAATCTGGGTTTTCATTGTCATCGTCCATCCCTCTTTCTATTGATTAATGGGTTCATCTGTTTTCTTATCCGCTCGTCCATCTTGATTTGACTTATAAAAAGCTTCTCTCTTGTGGTAATAGCCAATCGCAAACATCCCTTGTTCTTCCAATGTCAGTCTTCTTGGGAATTGTTCAGGCAATTTGCACATAACCTCCTGAATCAAGCCGTTATTATATTCACCCCATTTATCATCCTTGGAAATATGGTGCTGTGCCAGACTTAATAGTCGGGGAAATACGGTTGCTGGAGAGGTTGAAGCTGCTCCCCAAAATCGATCTCGAATCGTTGCATTGATCCCTCCTCCTTGAGCGCTGCCTTGGGTTTTCTCCAGACATGCAAACAATCTGCCCAGATGATAAGCTGCATTTGAAGAGTTCTTATTTTCGGCCATAGTCAGATCTCCTTTCTTAATTTGTGAATGAGCTGAGGGGGAGCGCAGCAGATAGGCCTTGAGCATGGCCGCTCTGATAGCTCCTATCTTGTACAAGCCTTTCTTCGGATCATCAGAATCTGAACGAATACGATTGAGCAGCTGAGCAAATACGGCCTTTGAGTACGGCAAACCATTGATTATGGAACGAAGCATCTGCCCTTCTAAATTAGGCGGAATCTTGCTCCAATCATGTCCTACAGCCAGTTCTCTCAACAATTGTCTGATTGTAGGAGTTCGTTCCAGTCCTTCAATGGACAAATCCTTGTAGTGCTGCCATACTCGCTTTCCAAGTGCGCCCAATGTTTCTTTATAGAAAAATCGAATGGAGAGGCGCGCTGCATTGGGCGAAAGACCTAGCATGTAAAATGTCGTACTCGGATCCAAGTCTTCGAATGTATCAGCAAATTCCTGACCATGGCGAACACGCACCACCGCATTCTTCAAACGTTCTCTTACACTTTCTGCATCCGGAGACTGTTCCTCCCCATGTTCCTCTTCATTTTCCTGCAGGAGGTTCGCAAGAAACAGTTGTTCGTGGTCCATACTGGATTCCACCCAAAACACTACAGTGGTATCGTTCAATCTGACGCGGTGGCGCTGGTCTGCCAAAAGTCGATTCAACACGTAACCGTAAGCATTCGCTGCTTTTTTCGACGTCGGTGCATTATAGGATTGCTCCTTGTTATACGAGCAAAATGCCGGTTTGTTGAAGGATACAAGGGCTGCACCGGATGACTGAGCACCGATTACATTCTTGATGCTTGGATGCAATCTCGCGATCTCCTGAGCTGATACCTGCTCACCTGTTATTAAACAGTTCATCATTTCGTTGTCTGTATCCCGACTTTTCTCAGCTAAATATCGCTCCCATGCCGTAAGTAAGGGCCGTGAATGATGATAGAAACCACCAGTCGGCGCATATTTGATTGCACACAAGCCGCCAGCTTGAAGGGCTTCTACCATCTCTTTACTCAATATGCTGTTCAATTTGTGAGACAGTGCTTCAGGCTCCATTTCAACAAAGCGGCGAAGCGCCCTGACTTCGACTGTTTCGTATTGTACGAAATTTAAGATATTTCTGTACAAAGCCTGCATCTCTCTCCGACAAGCTGCGCGTTTTGATATCGCTTCGCCAAACAGATATTCTGCTTTATCACACAAGAAATAAGGAAAGATGTTGCTGGCTCTCTTGATCTGTTCCGGTACCATATGCTCTTTTTTTATAGACTTTCCGTTCTCCTCGTATGAAAGAATATCCAACACGTTTCCATCTTCGCCAATATGAACTTCAAATGAGATGCCCGCGGAAGAATAGCCTTCTTGGGGAATGCTGTCCCCTTCTTTATCCAAGAGTATCTGATAATAGTTGTATAATGCTTGGAAGATCATCGCATCACCTCCTGCGGACTAGGCACTGCAATGACACCATCCACCATTTGTGCTCTGAAAAAGTAGGGCGTTACCCGTTTAACCTCACCCTTGTCATCCAGTTCATACTTCTGATCATAGAGCATATACCCCAAATCTTGACTGGTATCACGATAATAACTCACAAAGCCTTGCAGATCTTCATCTTCCACCAATTCGAAGTTAACCGGAAATTCGCGAGTCCCAAAGTAAGGACGATGGAAACATTGGCCTTGTCTGGCTCTTCGCATTGCTATATTATAATGCTTCTCTGGGGTATCTTCTTCGCCACGATTCTCTGTCATCTCGAAGTGGGCTTCGATAATATACTCCACGTTCTTCAAAATCGTTGCTGCACGTTGCTGGGTCTCCAAAGAAGTATAAATAGCAGTTTTTTTCGGAGATGCTTTCGATTCAACCTCGTTTCTTCGGACGTTGTCAAACATAATTGGTTTCATCACATGAATGCGATCCACTACCCAACGAATGGCAGGCTTCCAATGAAGCGCCTCCAGAATCCCTCTGGCCGCAGAAGGTGTGATGACATCATAGCTGACCCTTTCGACTTTCATCTCCGGCCGGGTGAAGCATGCGTAATCTCCCCAAACTCTTAGTTTTATTCCGTAACCCATTCTTTCTCCTCCTCTCTAACTCAACCCAACCTCCGTTTCAGCTTTATAGCCAATCTGCATCAAACCTACATTTTTATCGTAGCGAGTCATATCTAATACATAGTACACCCCCTCAATATCTTCTATGAGCCTAGCATGCTTCATCGTTTCCAATTCTGAAGAATATAGCTGAACACTGTAAGGCTGGAGTTGACGTATCACCTGTGTCGGATAGTCAACCATTCGCAGCTCAGCCAGCAATCGCCTTGCTTCCGAATCATAAGGAATGACTACAGCATGCATATCATCCTCAATGAACTTGAAGCGCTCCGCGATCTCCGCATAAGGTATTTCTAAATTCGCATTTTTTTCACGAAGAAGCTTCACGATGCCTTTCATATCTGTTTTGTCCTGAAAGGTGCCGTCATTCAGTCCATAAACGCGATCAAAATAGGAGCACATAGCCTCAGAGGAGAGTGCATCCTGGTTGATATATCTTAATACATGAAGTGCCTCGGTAGAGGTTTCCTTCAACCACCCCCTTGAAGGCATTCCATGTTCCTGAGGATAGAAAACCCTAACTTCTCCCTTGTCTGGCCCGCCTTCCCGATTGCATCTTCCTGCCGCTTGAGCAATCGCATCAAGTCCCGCCATCGCTCTGAGCACAAGTGGAAAATCAATATCTACCCCTGCCTCTATTAGCTGTGTTGAGACAACTCGACAAGGCAGATTATCCTTTAATCGTTGCTTAATTTCATTCAGCACCAAACTTCGATGCACTGCACACATACGTCCGCTTAAATGATAGACTGAATCACTCTTTTCGCTCAGTCGATCAAACAGTATTCTGGCGTGTCTTCGGGTATTAACCGGTCAGACCCCCTAATTC
>NZ_BOVK01000008.1 GCF_018403685.1 Xylanibacillus composti | reverse complement strand
TGTACCGGACAGGAGACATCGGCCGGTATTTGCCCGGCGGCGTGATCGAATTCCTCGGCCGCAAGGATGCGCAGGTGAAGATACAGGGCCACCGCATTGAGCTGGGCGAGATCGAGGCCGTGCTCGGCGAGTGCCCGGGAATCTCCGGCGCAGTGGTCACCGTGCAGCGCACAGACAGCGGCGCTCATCTGGCGGCGCATCTGGTAGCCGAGCCGGGCGTGACGCCGGAGCTGGCCCAGCTGCAGGAGCTGCTCGGCCGCAAGCTGCCGGACTACATGGTGCCGCGCCGCTACCGGATGATGGAGCGCCTGCCGCTGACCGTCAACGGCAAGATCGACCGCAGCGCGCTGCCGCCCATCGAGGAACCGGCCGCCCGCGGCACGACTGTGACGCGCCGGGAGCCGATCAACGAGACCGAGACGGCGCTGCAAGCCATCTGGCAGCAGGTGCTCGGCCAAGCAGAAATCGCGGTGACCGACGATTTCTTCGACCGGGGCGGCCAATCGTTCGAAGCGGTGCGCATGGTCGGCCTCATCGCCGAGCAGATGAAGAGCACGCTGACGCTCGGCGACATCTGGCAGGACCGGACCATCGAACAGCTTGCCCTGCGGCTGCGCTCCGCACAACCAGAGAAGCCGCGACATCTGGTGGAGATCAGCGGGGACGGGGAAGGGGAACCGCTGTTCCTCGTCCATCCGGCAGGCGGCAACGTCATGTGCTACGGTGTGCTCAGCCGCCACTTGTCCCGCCCCGTACTGGCCTTCCAGGCGCCGGGCGTGGACGGCAGGGAACAGCCGCTCGCATCGATTCCGGAGCTGGCCGCGACGTATGTTCGCCAGCTGAACGAGGCGCAGCCGGAAGGAGCCGTGTGGCTCGGAGGCTGGTCGTCTGGCGGGCTCATAGCCTGGGAGATGGCGGTGCAGCTGCAGGCGCAGGGGCGCAAGCTGGCCGGCGTCGTCATCCTCGACTGTCCGGCGCCGCTCGTGCACGACCCGATCACGGACGACACCTTGTTCCGCTGGTTCCTGAGCGACATGAATCTGGACCAAGAGGTGATCGATGCGGCAGCCGAGGACATGCAGAAGTCGCAGGACGAGTCAGCCTGGCTAGCGGTTGCTGCAGACCGAATTCGCGATGTATACGGGATCGAGCTTGAGCCATTGACTCAGTTGTACGAGGTATTCAAGGGAATCGTTCGCGCGAGCCGCACATACCGGGCGGCGCGGGTAGAGACGAACGTACTCCTGATCCGGGCGCGCGATGGAGTGGTGGGCGAATTCGCCAGTCATCCGCATACAGCCGAAGACGATTGGGGCTGGAGCCGGTTCGCGGCCGGCCCGATGGAGTGCGTGTATGTCGACGGTACTCATTACACATTGCTTGAAGGGCAGA
>NZ_BOVK01000007.1 GCF_018403685.1 Xylanibacillus composti | reverse complement strand
GGAATTAGGGGGTCTGACCGTGACGAGGTGGGAATTACCCTCTACCATTAAATTAGGGTAGGAAAGTAATAAATTCGCACCATATAGTGATCTCCGAGGCTGAATTATTACCCTTTTACCATTATTAGTGGAAGCCAACGTAATAATAAATAGTAAATGGGTAATTCATGCGCGACTTTGGGTGATTTTCTCCGATATTAGTGAGATTCCTATCAATAATTAATGATAGTAGTATCATAATGATGTGAAAACGAGCAATGGTTCATGGATACGAGCCTTTCGCAGCGAACGGTGGCACGAAACCGCCGCAGGCCGCCCGACAACGAACGGTCGGAACAAGTCGCAGCAAGCATGCACTGTCTGAACAGGACGAAGCTCCACCCGGCCACAATGGCGCATGGACAAGAACAGGGCCGTCGGGCTTGCTTGCTATCGGAGAACTGCCAGTAGATAGACAAACTGTCCATATCGCGGGAATTCCATCCGGTGTGATATAATGGAGAGCGGATTACCAAGAGAGGGAGTGGCAGCATGCGTTATCGTGAATTGGGGAAAACCGGGCTCAAGGTCAGCGAGATCAGTTTGGGTTGCTGGGCGATCGGAGGACCTTCCTGGCGGGATGGCGAGCCGGTCGGCTGGTCCGGGAACAACGATGAAGAATCGATGGCCGGCTTGCGCAAGGCGATAGAGATGGGCATCAATCATTTGGATACGGCAGATGTTTACGGTGACGGGCATTCGGAACGCTTGATCGGCCAGCTGCTGAAGGAAGTGCCGCGCGATCGGCTGATTATAGCCTCGAAAGTCGGCTGGTTCAAGGGGACGGCGCCGCATGCGATGCATCCATTGCAAATCCGCCATCAGTTGGAGCAAACCCTTTCCAATCTGGGCACGGATTACGTTGATCTTTATTACTTCCATAATGCGAACTTCGGGCCGAATGACTGCTACTTGGAGGAAGCGGCCGAGCTGCTTCGCCAGTTCAAGAAAGAAGGGAAAATCCTACATATCGGTCAATCTGCCTATAATTACGCAGATTTCATGCGGGTTCTGCCCGTAACGCAGCCGGATGTGCTGCAGTTCAGCTACAGCGCTTTGGGCAGCGAGTATGATCAGGAGGAGACCAATCTGTTCCGCTGGGCAGACGAGCGCAATCTTGGCATGGTCTTGTTCCAGCCTTATCAGCAAGGCCTGATGCTGGATAAATTCGATCCAGACAACCCGCCGCAATTCGGCGAGGGCGATATCCGCGCATCGAACGGTCGCTTCACGCGGGAAAATCTGCTGGACATTCGCGAAAAGCTGAAGCCGATCAAAGAGCGGTTCGGCAGCGACACGCAGTCGCTTGCAGGCGTAGCGGCGCAATATGCGTTGGCGCAGTCGAAGCATGCCTGCGTCATTCCGGGCTTCAAGAACGCGCGTCAAGTGGAATCCAATGCGAAGGCTTCCGAAACGACCTTGTCCGCGGAGGACGTCGCTTTTGTCAAAAAGGCGATGCAGGGATAACCCAACCTCAGCGCATGGGAGCGCATCGCGATCCCTATTTAACGAGAGCGAGTTACCGGACTGCATAGCGGGCCGTTGATCGGGCATAAGCAAGCAGCAGGCGATGTCCGCGGCAGTGGCGGGCATCCGTGCATCCATGAATGTGTAGGCAAACATCCCGGCGAACCGCCTCTGTCGCGCGCGTCGGGATTTTTCTTGGATAGGAGAAAGGGGGAGCGTCCATGTCGTGGCGGTCCTGGAAATGGTTCACTGTGCTTGTGCCGACCTGCCTGATCGGCGGATTCGAGTTCGTCAGGCACGAGTATTTGCTGGAGCAGCTCTCGATGGAATACGGCAACCTGTTTATCACCTTGCTGACCTTTTTAATCTCCTGGCTGTTCGCCCAAGTGATGTTCCGGCGGCTGCGCATCATGAACGAGCGGGTATATGCCGAAAAGAACAGGCGCGCCATCCTGGAGGAAAGGGAAAGGATCGCACGTGAATTGCATGACCAGCTGGCGCAAAACCTGTTTTATATCAACACGATGCTAAGCCAGGGGAAAAAAGAAGAAGCGCGCGCAGCCGTGGCGGAGACCGATCAGCATTTGCGGCAGGCAATTTTTAACCTGCGAACTGGGACCGACAAGCCGTGCTCCTTGCATGAGCGGTTGCTTGGCTGGCTCGAGGAGTGGCAGCGCGCGTCAGGCATTGCGGTGACGCAGCAGATTGAACTGGAAGCGGGCATGCTTAAGCCGGATGAGGAAATCCAGCTGTTCGCCATCGTGCAGGAGCTGTTCACGAACATCCGCAAGCATTCTCATGCCGACCGCGCTTCCATCGTGCTGAAGCTGAATCGGCGGGAAGGACTCAGCCTGATAGTGGCTGATGACGGCCGGGGCTTGCAGCAGACAGACGGCGGCAAGGCGGCTTATGGCCTCTCGATTGTGCGCAAGCGGGCGGCTGAGCTGGGAGCAGAGCTGGACATCCGCGGCAATGCGGACGGCGGAACGACAGTGGAAATCAAAGGGAAGAGGGGGGTGGACGAATGATCCCGTATCGCGTGCTGATCATTGACGATCATCCGCTGGCCAGACTGGCCATTCGCAGCGTGCTGGAGGATTCGGAGAACTTTGAGGTGTGCGGGGAGGCCGCTACAGGCGAGGAGGGCATGGCTTGCTGCGAGCGGGAAGAGCCGGAGCTTGTGCTGATGGACATCCAGATGCCTGGCATGGATGGTTTGGAAACTGCAAGAAGGATCAAACGGCGCTTTCCGAACATCAAGATTGTCATGCTGACCGTATCCGACGATACAGCAGATTTATTCGCGGCGCTGCAATATGGGGCTCAAGGCTACCTGCTGAAAAATATGGACCCCGCAGAATGGACGGGGTATTTAATCGACTTGTGCGAGGAGCAGGGCAAGCCGACGCGCGAGTGGTCGGACCGATTGTTCAGGCGATTTCGCCAAGGGGATGCGCATGCCGATCCAGGACAAGCGGCATCGGATGAAGTGTTTCTCACCCAGAGAGAGCTGGAAATTGTGCAGCACGTCGCGCGGGGCGAGACGAATCGGGGGATTGCGGAGCGGCTCTGCATTTCGGAAAATACGGTGAAGAATCATCTGAAAAACATTATGGACAAATGCAAGGTGGACAACCGTACGCAACTGACGGCGTTTGCCGTTCGCAACGGCTGGGCGGAGCGTTGACAGCATGGGCTGGCAAGGCTCTGATTTTTTATGCCAAATCAAGAAAGCGCTCTCATTGTCGACCGGTCATCGAGAGAAAAAGTCGAATCTGCGCGAGTAATCTCGAATATACGCGGGGCTTGTCACAAATTATTCATGTCGGGCAAGGGGAAATGGCTCATTCGGGCTATTATCCTGAATCTGCAGCGTGTGTATAGTGAAGATGGAAAGCGTTATCAAGCTTATCCAGAAGAAAGGAGGTGAAAACGTGGAGCGAGCCAAATTGAATCAGCAGTCAGGCGGAAAGGAGGAGAGAAGCAGGAGGCTGGAAACGAAGCGAATGTCCGGCGCGACAAGGCGCACCCTTCCCGGCATGCGGGTAAGCGCAGCGGTGAGGGAAGCGAACGGACAAGAAAAAGGATCGGAGCAAAAGCTGCAAAACAAGGAGGGAAATAGAGAGACTACTATCACACATCACGAGACAAGACAGAATCGGCAGCGGTCACAAATCGTCTTTCTGAGAAGCCGGCTTCGCCGTCGCGGCGGGATGAGTCTGTGGCTGGTTGGCCTATTATTGTGCTGCTTGTACTGGGGCGCGGCATCGCCCGTGAGCGGACATGCTTATGTGACAGCCTCTAACCCCGAGCCCGGCAAGCGCTTGGAGCAAATGCCGACCGAGGTGTCGCTCACCTTCAATGAGCGGGTGGACAACAGCCTGTTCGAGCTGACGGTGCTGGACCAGCATGGCCGGAATGTAGCCGCCGATCCGGAACTGGACAGCAAGCGAGTGACATTGCGCGCCGAGCTGACCACCGATGCTGACGGCCTCTATACGGTGAATTACCGTGTCATCTCGCTGGACGGCCATCCGGTTGGCGGCACGTACGTCTTCGCGGCAGGCCTTGAAGCGAGGGATGGGGAAGATGCCGAATTGGAGGCATCGGGCGAGCAGGCGCATGACTCTTCCTCATCGGCTGCTCATAGCGAGAACGGCAGCCTGTCAGCTGTCCGCGGCGGCTACTTGGCTGCACTGCTGCTTCTGACAGGCAGCGTGTGGTGGCGGCGGCAGGATATGGCTGTGCCCTTGCGTCCGCAGCTGCTTACCGCGATTGTGCTGGTGCTGTACGCCGGAATGTTCGGCCAGCAATATGGCGCTTGGCTGCTGTCGCAAGGCGTCACCGAACTGGCCGCCTTCGCCGTCTCGTCTGCGGGCTGGCCTTGGACGCTGCAGCTGCTCCTGCTGGCCGCGGGATTGTGGCTGTCCGCCGCAGGAAGGACTATCGCGCTGGTGTGGGCAGGCGCGCTGCTCGCTGTCGAAAGCGTGCAGGGACACGCCGCCAGAGGACCAGCCGGCATGGGCTTTTTGGCCGATTTCGTGCATCTGGGGGCGGCCGCATTATGGACGGCCGGATTGGCCGGACTGCTCTGGACCTTGCTGCGCAAGCGCCAGCAGTGGCGCGAGCGGGCGTCTAAGTTTTCCCGGACTGCCGTATGGAGCATGGTGCTGCTTGTATTGAGCGGCCTTGTGCAGGGCGTGTTCATTTGGGGAGGCCGTTGGGACGAGCTGGTCTATACGGCATGGGGGCAGCTCGCCGTGCTCAAAGTACTGCTGACCGCAGCCGTAGTCCTGACCGCTTCCGCCATCTGGCTGCTGCTGCGCAAACGCTGGAGACCGACAGCGATCGGAGCTTTCGCGATCGATCTGCTGCTTATGTGCCTGTTGATCGGCACGGCGGCCGTCATGAGCTTTCGCACGCCAGCGCCCGTCAGCGAGCCGCTGCATTGGCACACCATGGCTGATCGGGTGCATGTCGAGATGCATATGGAGCCGAAGCGGTTAGGGGAGAACCGCATTGCCCTGTCCATTTGGGCTGACAGCGAAGTGCCGCTGCCGGAACAGGTAGGGCTGGTGCTTATTCATCTGGACCGGGAGGAGCTGCAGCCGCTGGAACTCGAACTGCAGCGGCTAGAAGTGGAGGAGTCCGAGGAGGAGGAGGAAGCCTCGGCATCCGTGCACACCCATCAATACAAAGTGGAAGAAGCGCTGATCCCGATGGTCGGCCGCTGGGAAGCAGTGCTGACCTGGACGGGAGAAGAGGGTGAGCCGGAGACGCTTCGCCAGCCGTTCCGGGTGTTTTCCGGAAAGTAACGGTTGCTGGCAAGAGAATGTGAATCATGAAAGGAGCAATAAATATGAGAAAAATGGGGGCGAACCAAACCATGAGAAAAAACACACGTTGGGGATTTACACTGGTGGCGGCTCTGCTGTTGTTCAGCATGATGGCGGGAATGGCGCAAGCGCACGTTGTCGTCTATCCGAGAGAAGCGCATCAAGGAACCTATGAGAAGTTTGCAGTACGCGTGCCGACCGAGATCGAAGCGCCGACTGTTCAAGTGCGTGTAGAGATTCCGGAAGATGTGGACATTACGCGCTTTGAACCGAAGTACGGCTGGAGCTACGAATTGGAGCGGGACGACAGCGAGAAAATCATCGCTGTCACCTGGAACGCGGAGGGCGAGGGACTGTCCGCCACAGAATTCGGCGAGTTCTATATGCAAGGGAGAATTGGCAATGAAGCAGGCGACCTCGTCTGGAATGCGATCCAAACCTATGCCGACGGAACGGTTGTGGAATGGACCGGGCCGGTGGACGCGGATCGTCCGGCTTCTGTGACCAAGGTGCATGAGTCGGCTGTTGCAGTGGACGGCCACGGCCACGGCGCGGCGGCGGATGACAATGGTGCGGGCACAGGCTGGCTCCAGTGGCTCACCTTGGCCCTATCGATCGGTGCTTTGCTGCTGTCGTTCATGGCAATGCGCCGCGCGCAACAGCGATAATCAGACGCGAAACGCCCGAAGCGGGCATAACCAAGCTGTCTCCTCAGTCTGCTAACAGACTGGCGGGACAGCTTTTTGCATGGGATCGAAAAGAACAGCGTCTTTGGCTGTGCAGCAAATGACATTCACCCAACAAGCCCCGGAACCATATGGTAGCAGTAAACGCGAAAAAGGAATGACGGTGCGCATGGCACATATTAACAATATTTACAACTTGAAGGTGAATGGGGTTGCGAATACCGGGTCCATCAACTTCGGGAACGTCATTCACAAAGGCCATCAGGCGAACGTCAAAGCCAATATCGGTTATCTTCAGCAAGGGGACAATATTAACAGTCCGCTGCAGTTCAACAATGCCAACCTGAGTACCGATCCAGATGTGCAAGATCAGGCGCAAGGCCAAATTTAGTCGGACGAAGGAGCCGTACATCATGATTCATATCCATATTCAAAATATAAGAATCAACTCCATCAGCACGATTGGGTCGCTGAACATTGGCAAGGCCGTGTTGTGCCACAACCAATCGTCCTATACATCGTATCCGAAAAGCGGCTGTGCGGAACAATCAGCCGACAGTGAAGAGGAGTCGGCGGGCCACGCCGCTGATGCCGAAGCGGAGAAAAAGGAGGATGGGAGATGAATCCAGGGGCGTTTGAATGGCTGCAGCAGTATCGTTGGCATATTCAGCAGGTGCAGGAGCGGTGCGAACGGCTGTGCAAGCAGCTGGAGGAACAGGAAGAGCGAATGCGCAAGCATGAGGAAGAGCTGGAAACGCGTTTGCAGCATCTGGAAGGCAAGCTGGAGCTGCTGAAGCCTGTTCATATTGAGACCATCAATTACAAAGTGCAGGAGCTGCATGTGCGGGAGCTTAGCGGAACTTTGGTTGCAGGCCTGTCCGCGTTGGCAGATGGGGAAGCCGTGAAGAAGTGGCTCGGAGAGGAAGGGGGCGGCGAGGTGCAGCTGGCCGACCTGGAAAGCGCGACACAGCCGCCGACCCATGAAGGCAGTGGAGCTTAATAGTGGAAAGAAGGTGGGCGCATGCCGGTAAGCCAGTGTGTGCGATGCGGGAACAAGCCGGAAAAGAATGAAAAATATTGCAAAAGCTGCGGCGCTCCGCTTGTGAATCGCTGCACCTACGACGGGGGATTGACGGGCGAGCCTTGTACGAAGGAAAATCCGGCCGACGCGGCCTTTTGCGTAGCATGCGGCCAGCCGACCATGTTCAACCGGACGGGGCTGCTGCAAACGGGGTATACCTCCGTTTCACCTGGCGAGGAATGGGAGGAATTTCATCATTTCACGTACCGGTTTTTCGAGCCGTGAGTAGTTTGAAGGCCATGCCGCACAAAGCTAGTGGATGGAAAAGGAGGAGAAGCGCATGGGAGGACAAGGGCGCGAAGAGTCGCCTATGGATTGGTCGAAGTTCGAGGAGTATTTCCAGCACATCTTTCCGAGCGCGCTGCCGAAGCAGAACGATTCGGCATGGTTGAAGGAATGGATCGGCACTTCTATGGGGAAGGGGCTGGAACATGTTCCGTTCGCATTTGCCGGCAGCCAGCCGGAGGTATTTGAAACGCATCGGCTTGTAGTCGTTCGGGCCAATGTGCCTGATCCGGCAAGGCTCGATCATATGCGCATCCGGTTGTCCGAGAACGTGCTGCTTCTGGAGGGACTAAGGCGGGAGGAAGTGCGTCTGCCGCTGCCAGCTGCAGTCAAGCCGCGGACAGCAAGAGCTGTTTATCGGGACGGGGTATTGCAAATTACGGCGCGCAAACGCTATGCGGACATCTCTTATCACGAGGTTCCTATCGCGTACTAGCGTTTGACCGGAGGCCGGTTGTGCTGCAGGCATGTTCGGCTATGCCGCCATGCTCAGATCCGGGCTGGACAGGCTCAGGGCCAGAGCGATTGGCTTGGAATGGTGGCGGAGATAGGCTCGGGCCTCATGCTATGGGAGAAAGCCAGGCTGGCTTACATATACCGCGCCTTCCGGGAGGGCGTTCTTGAGAAGCGCCAATATCCGGCGATAGGCATCGGGCTGGTACCATTCTTCCGCGTCCAAATCAGCGAAGATGGGTTGCAGGCCGAGCTGCTTGGTCCGCTTCCCTCCGCTGCCGTCGCCCATGAAGAAGTCGTCCAGCACGACCCGGTCCGGCGCGAGCCTGGCCAGCTGTCCGGCGAAGCGGTCCGTGCAGGGCAGAAGCGGAGAGACAGCAATCTGCAGTGGAATTCCCGCCTCGCGCAAGGCCAGGCAAGCCTGTCGTCTTGCAGCCAGCGGCGGGGTGCCAGGCGAGAAAGCTTGACGCACATCCTCGCGGTCCGTCTCGATTGTCATGCTTACCCGCACATGCGGCCGGAGTCGCCGGATCAAATCGAGATCGCGGGTGACGAGCGGACTTCGGGTCTGGATGAGGAGAAAGTCTGGCGGATCGGCAGCCATGGCCTCAAGGAGCGCGCGCGTCACTTGCTCCTTCGCCTCCAGACGCTGGTAGGGATCGGTGGCCGAGGACATGAAGATGCGGACAGGGCCTTTGCGCTTCTTGCGCGCGAGCTCAGCCGCGAAGCGGGACGGGTCTGCTTCCTTCACATCGACCCACTCTCCCCACGGCAATCCCCGAAACAGCGCGGGAGGCATGCGGCGCACATAGCAGTAGGAGCAGGCGAAATCACAGCCTGCATATGGATTCAACGTATGTGTATAGCCTGTCAAGTAACCGCCGGTTGGGGTCAGCCATTGCTTGGTCGGCCTGTGCCGGATAACGACCTTATTAGGCTTTGATGAACGCATCGCCAGATATCCTCCTTTGAGCGCAATAGCGCGTGCTTTCTGCGTCTTTGGCAAGTATAACAAATTTTTGTTGACATTCCTTAACACCCCGTGGTACATTACAGCATGTAAACTTTGGAAATACACATTGCGCCGTACTGCGCATGTATTCTGATTATTAGCAAATTTGCGAGAGGAGGTTTCCCGTCATGCGTATGTTGATTGTCATTTTGGGCGTGCCTTACGCCATGAATAACTGCATATCGTCAGGGGAACACTCGCAGCCATGCAGGACAGCTGTCTGAACAGCTGACCATACGCCAGGAATATGCAAGCGCAAGGTTGCCTGACAACGCAGCCTTGCGCTTTTTTGATGATGAATCAGACCTTGCGCAGCAGGTATATGTGCAGGGTCTTTTTCTATAGATCTATAGAGAAAAAAAGGAGGGGAACCCCAATGCTGGCAGTATTGCAAAAGCTGGGCTGGTTTTTCAAGCAGGAACAGAAGCGGTATATCACAGCGATCATGCTGCTGACGATTGTCGGCGTGCTGGAGATCATTCCGCCCAAGCTGATCGGGCATACAATCGATCTCATAAATGTCAATGAGCTTACCTCTGGGACATTGCTGCAAATCATCGTGTTTTACCTGGTGCTCCTGGCAATCATCTACGGCATCACTTATATATGGGTATACCAGCTGTTCGGCGGCTCCTTCGTCGTAGAGCGGCTGTATCGCTCGAAGCTGATGAATCATCTGCTGCTGATGACGCCGACATTTTTTCAGCGCAACCGAACCGGAGATCTGATGGCGCGCGCGACCAATGACTTGCGGGCAGTCTCCAACACAGCCGGATTTGGCGTGCTGACGCTGATTGACTCTACTGTTTTTTTGGCAACGATTATTTTAACGATGGGCTTTCTCATCAGCTGGAAGCTGACATTGGCAGCGATGCTGCCGATGCCGATCATGGCGATACTCATTCAGCTGTATGGCAAGATCATTCACAAGCGCTTTATGGCAGCGCAAAACTCGTTCGGGGAATTGAACGATCAAGTATTGGAATCGGTTTCCGGCGTGCGGGTCATTCGCGCCTATGTGCAGGAGATTGCCGATCAAGGCAAATTTCATCGCTTGACCGAAGAGGTGTACGGCAAAAATATGCAGGTGGCCCGCATCGATTCGTTGTTTGAGCCGACGGTAAAAATATTGGTCGGCCTCGCTTATTTGATCGGAATCGGTTACGGCGCAACCCTTGTGTTCCATAATGAGATAACCCTCGGCGAGCTCGTTTCGTTCAATGTGTACTTGGGGATGCTCATTTGGCCGATGTTTGCGATTGGCGAGCTGATCAACATTATGCAGCGGGGCAACGCCTCCCTCGACCGGGTGAACGAAACACTATCCTACAAGCCGGACGTGGACAATCCGAAGCAGCCGGCAGCGCTGGCTGAACCGCCGAAGGAGATCGTCTTCCGCCAGTACACGTTCCGCTATCCGACCGCGAATGCGGACAATCTTGCGGATGTGACGGTTACGGTGAAGCGCGGCATGACGCTCGGCCTTGTCGGGCGAACCGGCAGCGGCAAGACGACGTTTCTGCGCCAGCTGCTGCGCGAATATCCGATCGCGAACGGCGGCATTGCGGTAAACGGCGTGCCGCTGGAGCGCATCCCGCTGGAGCAATGGAAAAGCTGGATCGGCTATGTGCCGCAGGAACAAATCCTGTTCTCCAAGACAGTACGGGAAAATATCTTGTTCGGGGCGGGCATCACGCCAGAAGAAAGCGCAGTGGACGAGAGCCGCTTGCAAAGAGCGCTCGACATATCGTGCTTCACCAAGGATTTGCCGTTTCTCCCTGACGGCCTTGAGACACTTGTGGGCGAGAAGGGGGTCGCCTTGTCCGGCGGACAGAAGCAGCGGGTAAGTATAGCCCGTGCGCTGATCGCAGATCCGGAAATCTTGATCTTGGACGATGCGATGTCGGCCGTTGACGGTCGGACGGAAGCGGAAATTATCCGTCATATTCGGGAAGAGCGCGCGGGCAAGACGACCTTTATTTCCACTCACCGCCTAACCGCGGTGCGCCATGCGGAGTGGATCGTGGTGCTGGATGCGGGCCGTATTGTCGAACAAGGCACGCACGAGGAACTGTTGGCCAAGGACGGCTGGTACCGGGAACAGTATGAGCGCCAGCAGTTGGAGGCAGAGTTGGACGGACCGGCACCGTCAGAGAATCGGGAACAGAGATAAATGAGGAAGAAAGGCGGTGATGCCATGAGCACGGCATCGAGATTAGTGCAGTACGCCAAGCTGTACCAACGAACGATATGGATCGCGCTGACGCTGCTGACCGTATCCGTCTTCGCGGAGCTGGTCGGTCCGTTTATCGCCAAGCATATTATCGATACACATATCTTGGGCATTGAGAAGCCCTGGTATCAGGTAGAAGAAGCACAGGGCGGGGTGAGCTATAAGGGCGAGCGCTTCAAGCGACTCGACCATCTGGAGGAAGGCGAGCCGCATGGGCGCGAGGTGCGGATCGTCCAGGTCGGGCGCGGCTTCGCGTATGTAGATGGGCCCGTTCACCTGGAGGGCAAACGCGCTTGGAGGGACGGCCTGCTGGTCGTAAGCAGCGGCGAGCAAGAGCAAAGCTACGAAGCGGTGCCGTTAAGCCGCAGCGAGCTGTTCGCTTTCTTCGCGCCTCAGATCAAGCCGATCGTGCAGCTGCTGGCGATGTTCTTCGCCATAACGGTTGTGTCGGCGGTGTTCCACTATGGTCAGCGATATATGCTGCAAGGCGCAGCGAACCGGATTGTGCAGAAGCTGCGCGAGGATGTGTATGCCCAAGTGCAGCGCCTGCCTGTCTCGTACTTCGACAACTTGCCGGCAGGCAAGGTTGTCTCGCGGATTACGAACGATACGGAGACGATTCGCGAGTTGTATGTCACGGTGCTGGCCACGTTTTTTACGAGCGGCATTTACTTGACGGGGATCTTCATAGCCTTGTTCCTGCTGGATGCTCGGCTGGCCGCGATCTGCCTGCTGCTGATCCCGATCATGGTTTTGTGGATTGTGCTGTATCGGCGTTTTGCGACCCAGTACAACCGCGTCATTCGGGCAAGGCTGAGCGACATCAACGGCATGATCAACGAGTCGATTCAAGGCATGCCGGTCATTCAGGCGTTTCGCAGGGAGAAGGAGACCCGTCAGGAATTTGAGGAGATGAACGAGGATCATTTCCGCTACCAGAACAAAATGCTCAATCTGAATGCCATAACCGGCCACAATTTGGTCAACGTGCTGCGCAACGTAGCGTTTGTCGTTCTGCTCTGGTACTTTGGCGGGCAGTCGCTCGGCATTGGCACGGTCATCGAAATCGGCGTGCTCTATGCATTCGTGGACTACTTGAACCGTCTCTTCCAGCCAGTCATGAATATTGTGAATCAGCTGGCCAACATGGAGACGGCGCTGGTATCGGCGGAGCGTGTATTCGAGCTGATGGATGAACCGGGTGTGGATGTGGACCGGGGCACGCTGCCGCGTTACAAGGGACACGTATCGTTCGAGCAAGTGTGGTTCGCCTATAAGGGACAGGAATATGTGCTCAAGGATATCAGCTTTGAGGCGAAGCCGGGCGAGACGGTTGCTCTGGTCGGCCATACGGGCTCCGGCAAGAGCTCCATCATGAATGTGCTGTTTCGGTTCTATGACAGTCAGAAGGGGAGGATTCGCATTGACGGCATGGACATTCAGTCGCTGCCGAAGCAGCAGTTGCGCTCGCACATGGGAATTGTGCTGCAGGACCCGTTCCTGTTCTCGGGCACCATTGCGTCCAACGTCAGCCTCAACGACCCGGCTATCAGCAGAGATGCGGTAGAGCAAGCGCTGAAGGCTGTTGGCGCAGAAGGCTTGCTGCGCAGCTTGCCGAAGGGACTGGATGAGCCGGTTATGGAGAAGGGCAGCACGCTGTCTGCAGGGGAACGGCAGCTGATCTCCTTTGCGCGCGCGCTTGCTTTCGACCCGGCCATTCTGATTCTCGATGAGGCGACTGCCAGCATCGACACAGAGACGGAGGCGGTCATCCAGGAGGCGCTGGAGGTGCTCAAGCGAGGCCGAACGACGTTCGTGATCGCGCATCGCTTGTCCACGATTCGCAATGCGGATCAAATTCTGGTGCTGGACCGCGGTCAGATCGTGGAGCGCGGAACGCATGATGCGCTTATGCAGCGCAAGGGCAAGTATTATCAGATGTACCAGCTGCAGCAGGGAGCGCAGACGATCGCCGGATAAATATAAGTGAGTCGCACCAGGGCGCCTTCCCGGCGTTCGGTGCGGCTTCGCATGTCGGCAGCCAACTGCATATTGTCCAAATTTGGAAAGTGTGACTGGTCATATGACGGCAGTAACTGTTCAGCGCGAGGGGCGGTATTTATGATAGAGGGAGAGCGGGCAGCAGCGCTGCCGCTTGCGAAAGGAGAGATTAGGATGAATCCGTCCGGCACTGTTTATCGCAGCACTTCATTTTCGCCCGGTTTTCTCGGGGTGCTGCTTCACGCGCCGTCGTACTGGAATGCGCTTTATGCGCTGCTTGCGATGCCGCTCGGGATTGTATACTTTGTCTTTATCACTACAGGGTTGACTTTGTCTGCCGGCTTGGTCCCCTTGTTTCTGCTTGGGCTGCCGCTGTTCCTTGGCGTGGCGGCGGGGGCTGGCGGCATTGCGGCTTTTGAAGCGAATATCGCCGGCAGAATGCTGGGGGAACCGAAATTTTATCCCCCTGCCATTTCGTTGGAAGGAAGCTCATTCTTTGATCGTGTCCGTCGAGTGCTTGTCAATCCGGTTACGTATAAGAGCTTTTTCTTCCTTCTGCTGAAGCTGCCGCTCGGTCTCTTTCTGTTCGTGCTGGCCGTGCTCGCTTTCTCCGGCTTCGCGACACTGCTGGCGCCTATCGTATGGGTGGTGCTCAAGCAGACCATTCAGGTAGATATTTACGAGGAGCAGTACCTGTTCCTCTCCTGGTTCGGAATAGAAGCAAGCCCGCTCCTGCCCATGTTGCTCAACATTGGCATCGGCCTTCTGCTTAGCGCAGTAAGCCTGCATATGGTCAATCTGTTAAGCGTCATCCAGGCAAGACTTGCCCTATGGGCAGTCTCTCAAGAAGGGGACGAGAGCTGATCCTCAGGTTTCTTGGCTCATCGCGTCTGTCCCCTGGATTGCTTTTCACATGAGCGCTCCCGCAAAGGCAAAGCGGGGGCAGAGGCTTCGCCGATTAGCCGTTCCGCTCCAGGATGAAGGTTTCCACTACGTGGCAGACTCCATCCTCGTTGTTCGTGCGCGTGATGAAATCGGCGATTTCCTTAAGCGGCTCCACAGCGTTGCCCATAGCCACGCCGAGTCCGGCAACCTCCAGCATCTCCTTGTCATTCCAGCTGTCGCCGATGCCGATCACTTCAGACAAGGTGCATCCGAAATGCTCGGCCAAATAGGCAACGGCATGGCCTTTCGTTCCTTCCTTATGCATAAACTCCAAAAAATTCGGTTTCGATTTCGTTATATGCACTTGATCCCCCAGCTGGTTGGCCAGCTCCGGCACCATCGCATCAAGCTTGTCCGGCTCGTCAATGATAATGACCTTCGGCATAGGCAAGCTGCTTAGCTTGCCAAGATCCGGCTCGATCCGGTACGGCACGTCGGACAAGCGGGAATAGGCCTGAATCTTCTCATTGTCTTCCTTGACGTATAGCTCGTCGTCGACATACGCCTGAATGTGCAGGCGATGGCGTTCGGCATATTCGAACAGGTGCTGCACGGCCTCCTTCGGGACATGGCGTTCGTATAGAACGGTGTCGTCCTCGAGGTTTTTGATCAGGGCGCCCTGGTAGGAAATCAAGGGTACGTTCAGCTTTAACTGGGCTGCGATTTGCTTGGCGGACGCATGCATGCGTCCAGTGGCCAAGGTAACCTTGACGCCCATAGACAACGCTTCGGCCAAAGCCTGCCGGGTATTGGCAGAGATGCGCTTCTGGTCGTCTATGAGTGTGTCGTCCACATCGATAGCAAGCATTTTGTACTTCATGGGGCTCTCTCCTTTTTATCTGTAAGTATAGGTCTCGATTGCCGCTGCAAGCGCAGGATGCACGGGGGTGCTTGCGCGCGGCGGAAGCTGCTTATTATTGTACATGATTTCCCCGCTTCTGGCGATGTACCGCATAACGGTGGTACAATGTAGACGGGAGAGGAGAGTGGGAACTTTGAAATGTGTACTGATAGCGGGCTCCAATCGCAGACAAGCATCCAGCACGCTGCTGCTCCGCTATATGGCGAAGCGTCTGCAGGAAAAGGGTCACGAGGCGGAGGTTTTGGAACTCTTTCAATTGAAGCTTCCTCTATATAGTCCGGACGATGATTACGCGGGCAACCGGGAGGTTGCCGCATTGGACAAGTCGGTCGCGGATGCGGATGCGATCATCCTGGCTACGCCGGAATACCACGCGGGGATGTCCGGCGTGCTGAAAAATGCGCTTGATTTTCTCGAGAAATCTCACTTCAGCGGCAAGCCGGTATTGCTGGCCAGCTCAGCCGGCGGGGCAGTTGGCGTTTCGTCGCTTTCGCAAATGCAGACAATCATCCGAAATTTGCACGGACTGGTATCGCCGGAATGGGTATCGCTGGGCGGCGACGCGCGGCAGTTTGGAGACGACGGTGAACCTGCCGCTTCCGGCGTGAAGGAGCGGGTGGAACGAGCGCTTGAGGCGTTCGAGCAGCTGGCTGTCCGCATGAGCAGGTGAGCGTGGCTTCGGGCGGAATAATCGCGGTTTCTCCCGGGCATGTTACCTGCATGGAGGATGTGGCTGGCATTCGATCAATGCCATGCCAAGTCTCTATCAAGCAGAAAGGAATGTGCACGGGATATGCAACAGGAAACGGAGCAAAAGGTAAGCGCCTATAAGATCGGCCTCGGCCATATGCAGGAGCATCAGTCTGATGTCGTTCAGGCGTTCCATGCCTTCACCGGCGAGTGCTTTAAGGAAGGGCGGCTGGATGCGAAGCAAAAACAGCTGATCGCAATTGGCATCAGCTTGTTCGCGAATAACGAAGTATGCACCTTTTATCATGTGAGCGAGGCTTTGGAGCAGGGGGCCGACGCGGAGGAAATTATGGACACGGTCGCGGTTGCGGCGGCGATTGGCGGGGGGCACGTCATGTCCCAAGGCGCAACGCGTGTGCAGCAGGCGCTGGACCGAAGCAGGGCTCATTAGCCTATCGCTGTTTTTCGCGGATTTCAGCGCACAGCGTCAGGTTGTTTCGCACCGGACAACGCGAGTGAAACGGGAAGGAGCTGCAACCGTACAGGGAGCGGCTCCTTTGCTTTGCGACTTTCAAGGGAGCGCGCTTCTCCTAATCGTTTCGGATCACGAGGTAGACGATCAAGCCGAGAATCGGGAAGATCAGCGTAGCGACCAGAACGATGATGGCGTACTCTTTGCTCTTGCCTTTGCGAAGCGAATCCCGATAAGCCCATACGCTGGTGACGATGTTAAGAATGAAAAGAGCCGCTACCAGAAGCAGAAAAAAGATAAAGATAAATGCGAGGCCACCAAAAACATCCATGGAACAATCCTCCTTTGCAGCAGTCATACCAGTATCATATCATGACAGCAACGTGTGCGAAACATGACCGTGATCACTACAGTCACATGACTCTTTTTGTATATGATGGACATAACCAAAATAACAGCATCATGCATGGCGTGCTAGGCGAGCATGCGGCTGGGAGGGACGGGACATGAAAAACAATTATTTGGCAGGTGTTTTATTCGTGCTGGCAGGCGTTCTGCTGCTCGTATGGACGATAAATGGAAAGGTTTCTTTTTTTCAATGGCCGACCGGAGAGCGTGAGCTCCTGGAGAGCCGGGAATTTGACGGCGCTTTTCAGGAGCTGAACATACAGACGAACAGTACGGATGTGATCGTTCAACGCAGCGACGACGATGCGCTGAGAGTTGAAGTTTACGGTTACCGGAGTCAACAGAAGCATTACCGGCTGGAGATGGAGGATACCGGCGAATCGCTGCAGGTCCTGTATCGTCAGAACAATCGCGAAAGCTGGTTCGGGTTCAAGCGCGGACATCGGCTGGTCATTGCCCTGCCTGATCGGGCCTTTCGCGATATAGCCGTCCTAAGCTCGTCTGGCGATGTTTCCGTGGAGACCGCTTTGGAAGCAGACCGGGTGAAGCTGGAGACGTCGAGCGGCGATCTCCGCATCGGACATGTCCGCGCAGACATGTTTACAGTCACAACGAGCTCAGGCGATGTGTCGGCAGATGCAACGATCGATGCGGCACAGGCGGATTGGCATACATCGAGCGGCGACATATTCGTTCGCAGCATCCAGACAGGAGCTTTCACGGTCAGGACGAGTTCCGGCGAGCTGGAGGCCGGCACGATTACTGGAGATTCGGTGTCCATTACGGGATATAGTGGCGATGTGGAAGCCAGGAACTGCGAGTGCGGTCTTCTGCAGATTGAACTGACTTCTGGCGATGTGGATATTGATGCGATGTCAGGCATGGCGAATGTGGAGGTGAGCTCCGGATCGGTCGAGCTCAACAATTGGGACTTGACTGGCGACTCCTCCATCCGGGCAAGCAGCGGCGACGTAGACATCAGCCTGCTGAACGGGGAACAGGCAATGGAAATAGATTTGCGTGCAGGTTCAGGCAGCATGCAAGTGGCGCTTCCCGGCTTCGAAACGGTTGAGAAGACGAACAATCGGCTGACAGGCCGGATCGGCAACGGGGGACCGAAGCTCACCGTCCAGACCAGCTCCGGCGATATTTCAGTAGAATAATGCGACATGCGAAAGTTCCGTACATTCGCCGCTCGCTGTCACGCTAACGGGCGACAGCGGCGGCGGTTTTTTTTCAGGTTATCCGGTTATCTGGATCGCGCGGGACGTTCGGCATCGTCCTCTTCGGGGAAATACTTCTTGACCATATGATTAAAGTCCAGAATGTCGCCTTCAGAGGATTTGCCTGTCCACTTCATCTGAGCGTATTCGTTCAAGCGGTTGACGAAATCACGGTTGGAGGTGATAAATACCTCCAGTACTTGGGGATTGAGCTCCCGCACCTTCATGGCAATTTTTTGCTTCAGCTCGCTGGACAAATCGGAAGGAAGCGGCTGGGTATAGTAGGAGTTCGTATCCGTCACAACCTTGCGGGGATCGATATGCGAGGAGCCGTCCTTGATATCGTAGACGCCCTCCGATTCCCCTGCGTTGTTGACGTCGATCGCATTGCGCTTGCCGGTTGTGCCGGTAGCCGTTGCGTCTGTTACAACGCCGACATAGGCATTCCGGTCCGTCAGCATGACGTATGCCAATGCAACCCCATTCATCCGCCCGATCTCATCGCCAGTATCCAGGCTGAGCATCATTCGCCGATTGTCGTGATGCGGGACACCTTTCATTTGATACCCGTACATGCGGTCGCCTTTGGTCAGGATGTCATTCTGATTGCGGCTGCTCATATCATGGTCGCTCTTGCGGAATTGCTGCTCATAGTGGCCGCATCCGGCTGTAAGTACGGCAGCCGTACACAGGACAATGGCTGCCCGCAAACCGAACTTTCCCTTCAATCTAATGCTGGTCAGCATGATGAAACCTCCCAATCTTAAGCGATTAACTCGGGTCGCAGTGTTTTTCTTCAATATATAGAGTGGTGATCATTCAGGCGATTTTATGCGTGGATGAATAATCCAGCGGCAAGCTGGAAATAACAGTTAGGGCAGATTTGAGAACAATTTGTGAACTTGCCCAGGAAGATTGACAAAAAACTTTAACGTATTTATAGTAAATGAAGTGACTTTCCTCACTGTGGCAGGGCATGGAGAGTCTCAGATCGACAAAATACGAATAGATAATGGCGGGGATTCGCTGGCGAATCTCCTTCAATATTTTATTTCACTAAAGCGGGGTTGATAAATGTGAGTCGGTGGAAGGGAACAAGACGAATCATCCCATTGCTGGCGGCCTTTATGCTGTTATTGGCTGGCTGCGGCATCACGGGAACCGAGCCAAATCCGCTGGAGCCGAAGGGTTCGGTTGCAGAGGATCAGTTGTTCCTGATCAAGTTGTCCTTGGGTATTATGATCGGCGTACTAGTCATCGTGTTTGCTTTATTCTTCTATGTCCTCATCCGTTACAGAAAACGCCGCGGACAAGACGACATTCCGAAGCAAGTGGAAGGAAACCATATTTTGGAGATCGTATGGACGGTCGTTCCGCTTCTGCTGCTGCTTGTGTTGGCTGTGCCGACTGTTTATTACACGTTTAAGTTTGCAGAAGACTATCGGGAGCATCAGGACGCGCTACAAGTGAATGTAACCGCGCATCAATACTGGTGGGAATTTGAATATCCCGACTATGGTATTATTACAGCTCAGGAGCTGTACATACCGGTGAACAAGACGGTATCTGTCGATTTGATTTCGGCTGATGTCATTCACTCGTTCTGGGTACCTGCTCTGGCGGGCAAGATGGATACGCTGGTCGGAATGAACAATCACATGTACTTCGATGCAAAAGAAGAGGGCGTTTACAAAGGGAAGTGTGCGGAGCTGTGCGGCGCCTCCCACGCGCTTATGGATTTCAAGGTCATTGCAGTGTCGCAGGAAGAATTTGAAGCCTGGGTGGACAAAATGCAAAATCCTGGCTATGCGATTGCAGAAGACACTTCGCAAGGACAAGAGCTGTTCAAAAATAAGTGTATGGCCTGTCATGCGATTGATGCCGGTACGCCGGGTCTCGGACCGAACTTGACGAACTATGCAGACCGTGCGCTTGTTGCGGGCTTCCGTCCGAACGATTCGGAATGGCTGCATCGCTGGATTGACAAGCCGGACGAGATGAAGCCAGGCACGACGATGCCGGAGGTTCCTCTGTCAGAGGATGAAATCACGGAAATCGTCAATTATCTGCAAACCTTAAAATAATAATTCGCGGGTATGTAAAGAAGGAGGGTACAGCCTTGGCGCACGCGCACACGGTGAAACGATACAGTGGCTTGATGGATTGGCTGACTACCGTCGATCATAAGAAAATCGGCATTTTGTACTTGGCCGCAGGTGGATTTTTCTTTCTGATCGGTGGCTTGGAGGCTATTCTGATTCGGATTCAGCTGATGAAGCCGATGAATGACTTTGTCAGTGCACAAACATTCAATGAATTGATTACGATGCATGGTACAACCATGATTTTCCTGGCGGCCATGCCGATGATATTCGGTCTGATGAATGCGGTCATTCCGTTGCAGATCGGGGCGCGCGACGTCGCGTTCCCGTTCTTGAACTCGCTTGGTTTCTGGACATTCTTCTTTGGGGGACTGCTGGTCAACGTCAGCTGGTTCCTTGGCGGAGCGCCAGACGCGGGATGGACAGCCTACCCGCCGCTGTCCAGTGAAAGATATAGCGGAATGGGGATAGACTTCTATGCCATCGGCCTGCAGATTGCGGGTATCGGTACGCTGGTCGGGGGGATCAACTTCCTCGTCACGATCATTAACATGCGGGCTCCGGGCATGACCTTCATGCGCATGCCGATGTTCACATGGGCGTCTTTCGTCACTTCCATGATCATTCTGTTCGCATTTCCGGCACTCGCTGTCGGCTTGATTGCACTAACCTTTGACCGCTTGTTCGGCGGCAATTTCTTTGATGTCAGCGGAGGCGGCAACGTCGTGCTGTGGCAGCACATTTTCTGGATCTTTGGACATCCTGAAGTATACATTCTGATCTTGCCTGCATTTGGTATCATTTCTGAGATTGTTAGTACGTTCTCGAAGAAGCGCTTGTTTGGATACAGCTCGATGGTATTCGCAACGGTGCTGATCGGCTTCCTCGGATTCATGGTATGGGTGCATCACATGTTCACCGTTGGCCTGGGTCCGGTAGGCAACGCGCTGTTCTCGATAGCGACGATGCTGATCGCCGTTCCTACAGGCATCAAGATCTTCAACTGGATCTTCACGATGTGGGGCGGACGCATATCATTTACAACGGCTAGTCTTTATGGCATGGCCTTTATTCCGACCTTCGTCATGGGCGGCGTTACCGGCGTTATGCTGGCCGTTCCAGGCGCGGACTATCAGTATCATGATACCTACTTTGTCGTAGCTCACTTCCACTACGTTATTGTAGGCGGCCTGATTCTCGGTATCTTCGGCGGTATTTTCTACTGGTGGCCGAAGATGTTCGGACGCGTGTTGAATGAAACGCTGGGGAAAGCAAGCTTCTGGTTTTTCTTCATCGGCTTCCATTTGACGTTCTTCGTCCAGCATTTTCTCGGTTTGTGGGGCATGCCGCGCCGCGTATACACATACTTGGAAAACCAGGGCTGGGATGACCTGAACTGGATCAGTACGATTGGAGCCTTCGCTATGGGTGTTGGTACCTTGCTTGTGCTGATCAATATCTTTATCACTGGCCTGAAGCCGCGCAACGCAGACAGCGATCCGTGGGATGGCCGCACGTTGGAGTGGACGATTCCGTCGCCTCCGCCGGAATACAACTTCAAGCAGCTTCCGCTTGTTCGCGGTTTGGATGCGCTTTGGAAAGAGAAGAGTGCCGGCAACAAGGAAATGACGCCGGCGGAACCGATCGGTCCGATTCATATGCCGTCGCCTTCGCTGCTGCCGTTTATCATGTCAGTAGGCTTGTTCATTGCCGGTCTTGGCTTCATGTACAAGAACTACGACTTTACGAATGGATTCATGAGTATGCTGTTCGGCTACAATATCGTGTCCATCGGCGGATTGGTGATTACATTTGCATGCATGTTCTTGCGTTCGGTCTATGACGATCACGGCTGGCACATCGAGCCGGAAGAACTGCAAGATAAGGGGGTAAAAGCATGAGCCAGACACACGCTCACGGTCATCATGGACCGGAAACGCTCCCTCCGGAACCGGAGAAGGCGACCCTTGAAGGACGCAATAAGATTTTGGGTTTCTGGCTGTTCCTTGGCGGCGAGACGGTGCTCTTCGGCACACTGTTCGCTTCGTACCTTGCACTGCGCAATCAGATCAATGACGGACCTTCCGGGGAGCAGCTATTCTCCTTGCCGCTGGTTGCGGTGGCAACCTTTATTCTGTTAACGAGTAGCTTGTTCAGCGTTATGGCCATTCAGGCGCTGCATCGCCATGATCTGAAAGGCATCCAGTTCTGGCTGGGCGCAACGGTATTGTTCGGCGTGCTCTTCCTGGGCTTGGAGATTTACGAGTTTTTCCATTATGTACATGAAGGACTTACGTTTAGTACAAGTGCCTTTAGTACATCCTTCTACTCATTGGTAGGTTTCCACGGCGCTCACGTGCTGTTGGGCGTACTGTGGATTGCGTTGTTGATCGTACAGCTTTCCAAGAAAAAGCTGACGGTCGTCACCGCGCCAAAGGTGTATGTGGCTGCTTTGTATTGGCACTTTATCGACGTCGTGTGGGTATTCATCTTTACCGTTGTATACCTCATGGGAAAGGTGGGCTAATACGATGGAACAAACGAATGGACAGCAGCAATCCGGCAAGATCAAGCGCGGTCCAGCGCATGAAGGTCCGAAGAATCACTTCATCGCCTTTGCCATTTCATTGGTGCTGACGCTTCTGGCATTTGTTGCTGTTGCGAATCCGAATCTCAGCGCGATGTTCAAGATTTGGTTTATCGTCATATTGGCGATGGTCCAGGTCATCGTACAGCTGGCGTATTGGATGCACATGAAGGACAGGGGACATGGCTACGCAAGAGTCGGCTTGATATTTGGATTTGTCGTATTTCTTACAGCATTGGTGACCGTAACTTACTGGACTTGGTGGTAATCCGGTTGGGATAGCAAGGAGCAAAGTCGGGGGCGGACTAGTAGTCGTGAGCTCCCGGCTTTTTCATTAACTGTCAGAGACAATTCTTTCAGGAAAGGGGAGCATCACTGTGATCAGTTTTTGGGATTACTTTGATTTTCGTGCGATGTGGAGTCCATATCTGATGCTGCTTCTAATCGGGGTCTATGTAGTCTATTTGCTGATCACAGGCCCCTGGAAGCACGTGGTTGGCGGTACAGAACAGACAAGCTTGGGGAAAAAGACTTTGTTTGGACTTGGCCTGCTGCTGCTGTACACGGCGCTTGGCAGTCCGCTGGATCTGATGGCCCACATATCATTTAGCGCGCATATGTTGTCGATGGCCGTTGCCTATATTGCAGCGCCGCCGCTTCTGCTGCTGGGCATTCCGAACTGGCTGTATCAACGAATATTGAAGATACGGGGCATCTCGCGGCTCAGCTTTCTGATGCGGCCTATTTTTGCAACGATCCTGTTCAACGGCTTGTTTTCTCTCTATCACCTGCCGGTTGTGCATGACTACGTTATGACGAATTACTTCGTGCACACTGTGTATTACTTCGTGCTGCTGGTCACGGCCCTCATGATGTGGTGGCCGATTGTCAATCCGCTGCCGGACACGCACAGCCTGACGGATCTTCGCAAGCTTGCCTATGTGTTCATAAATGGCGTACTGCTGACGCCTGCCTGTGCGATGATTATTTTTGCTGATCAGGCGATGTATGCCACCTACACGAATGCGGAGTTATGGGCAATAGCAATGGGCTACTGTGTGCCGGCGGGCTCGGAAGCGATTTTGGCGAACTTCGGCGGTCCAGAGTTTTTCATGTCTTATGAGCCCCGCGCAGACCAACAACTGGGCGGCGTAATCATGAAACTGTCACAGGAGTTTATTTATGGCATTATCCTGCTGTACATCTTCATCAACTGGTACCGCAAGGAGAACAAGGAAGAACCGATTGAGGAAAGCTGGTCGAACGGCAATCTGAACCGGGCTTAAGCTAGAGTTATTGATCGAAGCATCTCCTACTTTGGGAGGTGCTTTTATTTTATTAAAGCGGAGACCGTGCTCTTGTTGGGAAACTTACAACTGAATCGTGCTCCTCGCTTCCGTTAGTGCCATCCCTATGTTGCGAGTGCTGTGGAGGGAGGTTGCGCATGAATGTTGGGAAAAAGTATTGCACACGTGGCAACACACTGTTATACTGTGCATATCAATATATACAGTATAAACACATCTCTGAAAGAAGGATGCTTATGTGGAGCAATATCCGATACTTAATCGGCATCGAGTACAAGCGCTTGCGGTTTGCCTATGTGTTCTGTCTGCTGTTCACCTTGCTATACGGCTGGCTGACCGCGCAAATCGCTTTGGGCGTTGATCATCGTGGAACGGATAGTACGCGGCTTGAGCTGGCCTGGAGCGTCATTCCCCAAGATATTTTCTTCCTGCTGGTCGTGCCGACAGTGAGCTTCTTGCTGCAGCGCAAAATGTTCGGCGTGTACTGGAAAACCGACATGTACAGCCAAAATCTCCAGTACATGAAGCGATTCCCCATTCATGCGAGGGAGATCGTCTACAGCCGATTGATCCGGCATGCCATCAATACTGTGGTGCTTCTGGCTATTTTCTTCACCGCTTACACATTGGGGTACAATGCGATGAGCGATCAGGACCTGTCTGTGGCGACAGCTGTCTCGTTTGGATGCATTTGGCTGAGTTATGCGTTGGTTGCAGGAGCAATGTTTGTGTACTGGGAAATGATGATGAACGGCAAGCAATACTTTCGATTGACCCTTTTGACGATGGTCATTACACCGTTGTTCATGATTCCGTTTTATCTGGGTACAGGTTATTCCATCGTCCATTTGACATTGGACTTAGCGAGGAGCCGGTTGCAGTTTGTGTGGAGCGGCTTGCTGCTGATGCTTGCTGCGGTATTGACGATGATCGCAGGAGTTGTTTTGGCCAATAAGCTGCAAAAGCGTGATTTTTGCTAGAAGGCGGGTGAGTATCCATGCGTATCCCGATTCATGTATCTCCTGACAGCCCGGAGCCGATGTATCATCAGATCGAAAATCAGCTGCGTTCGCTCATTTGGAACGGGCAGCTGGCAGCGGGATCATTGATGCCCTCCATTCGCGAACTGGCACAGGACTTGGCCTGCAGTGTCATTACCATTCGACGGGTGTATCAGGATTTGGAAGGAGAAGGGCTGCTGCGGACGAAGCAGGGGACGGGGACATTTGTGGTGGGAGTCAGTGAAGAGAAACGGAGCGGTTACCAGATGGAAACGGTAGTGAAAGCATTGGAGGATGCTGTGCGAACAGGCTTCCGTCTGCAGTGCACGTCTGAGCAGCTCCGACAGTGGTTTGAGCAAGTGCTGGCGGAACAAGGAGCTGCGGATGCGGGGAAAGGAGGAGCAGAGCATGCATAACGAAGCATTGCTGGAGCTTTCGCAGGCAACGAAGACGATTGGCGACTATCAATTGGGGCCGATAAACCTGCGTCTGGAGCCAGGAACGATTACCGCGGTGGTAGGACCGAATGGCGCGGGGAAGAGCACGCTGTTCAAACTTATGATGAATATGGCGCAGCCGGATAGCGGCACGGTGCATCTGTTCGGCGGTTCATACGAAGAAGATGAGGTGAAGCTGAAGCAGCGGATCGCCTACGTGCCGGAAACATTTTATCATCCGGACGATGGCATGACGGTACGCATGGAGACTTCCTTTGTGAAGCGCTGGTATCCGCGTTGGAATGAGGCGCTCTATCAGGAGTTGGCAGCCAAGTACGAACTGCCCCTGGACAAGAAGCTGAAGGATTGCTCCAAGGGCACGCTGCGCAGGATGGAGCTTGTGCATGCGCTGGCTGCGGAGGCGGATGTGCTGCTGCTGGATGAGCCGTCCTCGGGGCTTGATCCTTTCGTCTGGCGGGATTGGATCGATGATTTGCGAAGGTGGATGGAGCAAGGGGAGCGAAGCATCGTTATTGCTACCCACATGATGGAAGAGGTTAAGCGCTTGGCTGATTACATCGCCATTCTTCATAGAGGCGAGCTTCTCGATATCTATGAAAAGGATGCCTTGCAGGATGGCTGGCGCAAGCTATGGCTCGATGGGCCGCTTCCTGTCAACAATCTGCCGGGTGTGATGCATGTTCAACATGAGCCTGCGCCGATGGTAGTCACGAGCGATCAAGCTGCCATTGAGGAAGTGCTGCAGTCACTCGGCATCCGGGTGCGCCAACGGCAAGCGTTAGAATTGGATGAAATTTTCTCCTATATGATTCGTAAAAAAGATAGAAGATAAGAAAGAGGAAGGAGCTTGAGATGATGGTACCTTTACGTTTGGAGCAAGTATCGAAGCAGTACGGAGACAAAACAGCTGTGGACCGTATTGAGTTTGAAGTGCAGGAAGGCGAAATTTACGGGCTGCTCGGCGCGAACGGAGCGGGCAAAACAACGACGATGCGCATGGTGCTCGGTTTGATCTACCCGGATGAAGGACAGATTTCGTACAGCGGGAAGGGGTACAGCGAAGAGGTCATTGGCCAGCTGGGATATTTGCCGGAGGAGCGCGGACTCTACCCGAAGGTGCGAGTCTGCGATCAGCTCATCTATCTGGCACAGCTGAAGGGGATGAAGCGGAAAGACGCGGATCGCGAGCTGAAGAGATGGCTGGAGAAGTTTGAAGTTACGGACTATTACGGCAAAAAGGTCGAGGAGCTCTCAAAAGGGAATCAGCAAAAAATTCAATTTATCGCAGCGGTGCTCCATCAGCCGAAAATTCTTGTGCTGGATGAGGCTTTCAGCGGTCTTGATCCCGTCAATGTCGAGTTGCTGAAAGCAACAGTGAAGGAACTGAGGGACAGCGGCACAAGCATTTTGTTTTCCACCCATCGGATGGAACATGTAGAAGAGCTGTGCCAGCGCATTACCATCCTTCATCGCTCCAAAACGGTGCTGTCCGGTACGATCAAGACAATTAAGCAATCGTTCCCCAAAGAGAAAATTGTGCTGCGGACTGAAGAACCTGTTCAAGGTCTTGAGCAAATCGCAGGCGTGAACCGGATTGAGGACACCGAGCAGGGACGGGTCGTTTATATGGACCGGATAGACGCTGCACAGGAGGTGCTGCAGAAAGCGCTGGCGCAAAGCAGTGTGCACCGCTTTGAAATTATGGAGCCGACGCTGAATGAAATCTTTATCAAAGCAGTGGGGGGAGAAGCCCGTGAATAAGTTCTGGACAGTCTTGGCCTTTACCGTGGCGAATAAATTTCGTACGAAATCTTTTGTCGTCACTTCCTTGATTATTGCAATCGTCATTAGCATCGGTTTGAATGCGCCTTACTTTATCTCGAAATTTCAAACCGACGAAACGGTCAATGTTGGCGTCATTGAAGGCTCGTCCGAGATGCTGCCCTTGCTTGATCAGCATGTGGGAGGTCAAGAGCGAGCCGGGTTGGAGCTGGTAGTCGTGCCAGATCAAGGCTCTCTGGAGGACAATGAACGCGTATTGAAGGAACGCATCGCCGCTGGCGAAATCGCAGGCTACTTGCTGTTCGGAGAAGCGGATGCCAATGGCTTCCCGATGATGACCTACAAGTCGGAGAAAGCAATGGATTTCGGCACAGTCAACCAGCTGCAGCAGGCGCTGCAAGCGATCAAGGTGCAGGTTGTGGCGCCCGCGCTCGGGTTGACGGCAGAGCAGGTGAACCAGATCAATGCGCCCATTGCACTGAACAAGGTGCAAATCTCCGTTGGGGAAGGAGCGGGCAATGTAGGGGATGCAGGCAAGACAGAAGGGGAAATTGCCGTCGCAACCGGGTTCGTGTACGTGATGGTCATTGTGCTCTTTATCGGCGTTATGGCATCAGGACAGTTGATCGCGACGGAAATTACCGCAGAAAAAAGCTCGCGTGTCATGGAAATTCTCGTCACTAGCGTTTCTCCGCTGAAGCAAATGTTCGGCAAGATCTTCGGGATGTTTATAGTCGGCATCTCGCAGCTTCTGCTGCTGGGGGCAGTCGCGCTCGCGAATATTGCGCTGCCGCATAATCGCTCCCTGTTTGCTGATATGAACATAGATTTGAGCAGTGTAGGGTTTCTGCTTATTTTCTACGCCGTATTGTTTTATCTCATGGGGTATTTCCTCTATGCAGCGATGTTTGCTGCGGTCGGTTCGATTGTGAGCCGGACAGAGGATTTGGGGCAAGCGATCATGCCTGTGACGTTCCTGTCCATGATTGGCTACTTTATCGCGATCTTCGGAATATCCGCGCCGGACTCGACATTGATTACGGTTACTTCCTTCATCCCGTTCTTCTCGCCGTTCATTATGTTCCTGCGCGTTGGGCTGACTGATCCGGCAGTGTGGGAAGTATGGCTGGCGATTGGGCTGCTGGCGGCAACGATCTTCGTCACGGGGTGGCTGGCCGCGAAGATTTATCGCACCGGCGTGCTGATGTACGGCAAGCGGCCTTCCTTGAAGGAACTGCGCCGGGCTATGCGGGCGTATAAGATTTAAGGGTTGCGGGATGTACGTAAGCGGAGGAGGTAGAACATGAGCCAGACGAGTGCAGGGCCGGATGGCCGGCCACGCTGCCGCTGGTGCCTGGAGACGCCGGAGATGATTGCCTATCACGATGCCGAATGGGGATTTCCGGTCAATGACGACCAGCGCTTGTTCGAGAAGCTGTGCTTGGAGAGCTTCCAATCCGGCCTGAGCTGGCGAACGATCCTTGCCAAGCGGGACCATTTCCGCAAGGCATTCGATGCGTTTGCTCTCGACAAGGTTGCGGGCTACACGGAGCAGGATATCGAGCGCTTGCTTCGCGATGAAGGGATCGTCCGGCATCGCGGCAAGATCGAAGCGGCCATCAACAATGCGCGGCGAGCGCTTGAGCTTGTCGAGTGCGAAGGATCGCTGGCCGCCTTCTTCTGGCGCTACGAGCCCGATGCGAAGCCGCGGACGGCCTCGGTCTCGGCCTTGGCCGGGTCCGCGAAGGAGCAGCTGTCTGAGCCGCTGAGCATATCGGTCACAGCCGAGTCCGCGAAGGAGCAGCTGTCTGAGCCGCTGAGCATATCGGTCTCGGCCGAGTCTGCGAGGCTGTCGAAGGACTTGAAGAAGCTGGGGTGGACATTCGTCGGACCGACCACGCTGTACTCGTTCATGCAAGCGATGGGGCTGGTGAATGATCATGCCGAAGGATGCGTTATTCGCGCAGATGCCGAGCGGGCACGCGGGCTTTTTCAGCGGCCTGTGCGCTAGGGGCGGAGTTGTCTCTCAGTCATAAGCGGCTGGGAGGCAGCTTTTTTATTTGAATAGTCTCTGAACGTCAAATATGAAACAACATAGCTATTCGGTGTGTTGAGTGGCTGGGGATGCCGGCGAGTTCGCTGAACGTTGCGTCGCCTGCGCGAAGGTTCATACAGAGCTAGCCAGCTGCCGCGTTTGTACGATTTTTCATACAAAAAGAGTTCAACAAGGCATGATTCCACAACGTTTGTACGAAATATCGTTCAAATGCTGCGTTCTGAAGGGTGAAGCTGGCGCGTTTGTACGAAAAATCGTTCAAGTGCTGCGTTCTGGAGGGTGCGACTGGTGCGTTTGTACGATATTTCACACAAAAAGAGTTCAACAGGCATGATTCCACAACGTTTGTACGAAATATCGCTCAAGTGTTGCCTCCCGAACGGTGCGGCTGGGTTGAGTCAAACTTAGAATTGCGGCCTATTTCTGGCGCAACAGCAGGCCATCGAGGAAGCGGCAGTTCGGGCAGGTAGGGGACATATGGACAGGTAATAAAAAAGTAAATAAGTAATGACAGCAAAAAAGTGACGTGATGAGCGGCCAAGAAAGCGGAAATCGAACAAAATGTAATTGAATGGAAACAAAGCGGCGATGAGATGGACGGGCAAGGAAGCGAAATTCAGGCAGTAGAAAACTTCCTGAGCGGTCAAGGAATCGACAAGATGTGCAGGAAGTTGCATCACATGAGAATGAAGCAAACCGGAGCATGTTGAATAGATACAAGCAAAAAACCTTGGAACTGCGCAGAACATGCATATAGTGCCAAGGTTTTTTTATAGTACTGTTTGGGGGTTCCGCTACTATTGGCCGAAGCTAGCTTGCCTTCTGCCGCCGCAGCAGGTAAAGGAAGTAGGGGCCGCCGATGATCGCTGTAAGGAGGCCGCATGGAATTTCGGTCGGGGCGAGCAGGGTGCGTCCCAGCAAATCTGCAGCGAGCACGATCAAGCCGCCGACAAGCGCGGCAGCAGGAAGCAGCCTGGCGTGCGATACGCCAGTGAAGCTTCTGGCGAGATGCGGCGCCATCAGGCCGACGAAGCTGACGGTGCCGACAACGGCCACGGATGATGCGGCCAGACCGACGCTGGCGAGAATGATCAGGAAGCGCTTGAGCTCCAGCCTGATGCCAAGCCCGCCCGCAAGCTCATCGCCCAACGCCAGCACGTCGAGCTGCCGGGTAAGGGTGAAGGCCAGCAGCATAGATGCGACGAACCAGGGCCAGTAAGGGGTGAAGTGCTCCCATCCTTTGCCGTACAGGCTGCCAGTCATCCAAATTGTGGCCTGCGAGACGGAGCGGATTTGCCCGTATGTAAGCAGAATCGTAATCAGCGCCTGGCAGACCGCGGCGATGCCAATGCCGATCAGCACGAGTCGGATGGAGGACATCCCGTCCCGCCAAGCGAGCACGTAAGAGCATGCGGCGACCAGGACGGCACCGGCGAAGGCCGCGAACGGAAGCCAGGCGATCGGGACATCCGTGAAGGCGACGATGACCAGCACGGCCGCCGCCGCTGCCCCGGCATTCAGGCCCAGCACGCCGGGAGAAGCCAGCGGATTGCGTGTGAAGCCTTGCAGGAGCGCGCCGGATACGGCCAAGCCGGCACCGGTCATAAAGCCAAGCACAGCTCGGGGGAGACGGAGCGTGTGGACGATGAAATCGTGCTCCGCATTGCCAGCTCCGATAAGCGAGGCGGCTACCTCCCAGGGAGTGATGGTGAATTGCCCCAGCCCGATGTGCAGGAGGAAGACGAACAGGTTAAGCGCAAGCAGAGCGACGAGCAGGATAGGATAAGGCAACCGCTTCACAGGCTCCACACCTTCTTTCTCGCCAGATAGATGAAGAAGGGAGCGCCGAGGAGGGCGGTCATGACGCCAATCGGCACCTCGCCCGGATGAATGACCAGCTTGGACGCCATGTCTGCCAAAAGCAGGAGGCCGCCGCCGAACAGGGCAGACAGCGGGACGATCCAGCGATAGTCGGTGCCGGCGAGGGAGCGCACAATATGCGGTACGGCTAAGCCGATAAACCCGATCGGGCCCGCAATCGCGACGCTGCCTCCGGCAAGCAGCACGACAGCGGCGAAGGCCGCAAGCTTCGTGCCTCTGACCGACACGCCAACGCTGGTGGCTGCATCGTCGCCCAGCTGCAGCCGGTTGATCCGCCCGGCAAGCAGAATGGCCAGGATCAAGCCGAACGCGAGAAATGGCAGCGCCTGTCCGAGCTGACTAAGCTCCCGTCCGGCCACAGACCCAGCCAGCCAAAACCGCATCTCATCCAAAGATTGCTCGTGCAGGACTAGCACGCCCTGGGTGAGGGAGGAAAGCAAAATGGAGACAGCCGCCCCTGCCACGACTAGCCGGAAGGGCGTAATCCCTCCGCGGCTGCCGTCGCTGCCAAGCAGAAGTACGATGCCTGCCGCCACGGCCGCGCCGAGAAAGGCAAACAAGGAGTATACCCATACGTACGGGACCTGCAGCCAGAACATCGAAAGCACGACAAACAGGCCGGCACCGGCATGAATGCCTATCAGGTCAGGTGCGGCCAGCGGATTTCGCGTCAATGCCTGCATAACGGCGCCTGCTGCGGCCAGGCAGGCGCCAATACAGACTGCGATGAGGGCTCGCGGCAGCCGGATCGTCAGCACGACCAGCTCGTCTGTCGTCTGGCCGCCGTTCAGCAGCGCTCCCATGACAGTGGAGGGGGCAATCGGCCTGGCACCGGTCATCAAATCCAGCACAAAGCCTAAAAAAAGCACGAGAAGGCCAATGGCCAAGCAGAAAAGCCGCTTATGTCGCTTCCACATCTACATTCACCTACAACGAAGAATAAAAACAACGGTTGACAGAAAAATCAAACTGCGATTATACTCAAAAACGAAGAGAATGATAATCGTTATCATTCAGGGAAATCATATCATTTAGGGGAGTGGAGTGTCAATTGAGAATGGGGAAAAAAGGCATATTGCTTGTCATGCTGCTCAGCCTGGCGCTAGCATTGGCCGCATGCGGCGGCGGAAGCAATCAACAGCCTGATGCGTCTCAAGCGGGCAGTGAAGAAGGCAGTGCAAACGGGCACACGGAGGACGAGCATGAAGCTGGAGACAGCGAGGCAGCTGTTGGCCGGACGGTTGCCCATGCGATGGGTGAAGCGATCGTTCCCGAGCAAGCGGAAAGGGTGGTAGTGCTCGACAACGGGGCACTTGATAATGTGCTTGCCCTAGGGGTGAAGCCGGTGGGAGCGCCAACAGTGTTCCTGGACGATCCGTTTCCCGCTTACTTGGTCGATCAGACAGAAGGTATCCGGAATATCGGTTCAATCGATGAGCCGAATCTGGAAGTGATCGCCGAGCTGCGCCCAGATGTTATATTGGGCAGCAAGGACACGCATGAAGCGATCTATGACAAGCTGGATCAAATCGCGCCTACTGTATTTGTCGAAACCTTGGGCTATACCTGGAAGGAAAACCTGTATCTGCAGGCGGAGGCGATTGGCAAGATGCAGGAGGCGGCTGATGTGCTCCAGGCTTACGGAGAGCGGCTGCTGGAATTTCGCGAGCGGATGGGCGACCGTCTGACAGAGACAGAAGTGTCCATATTGCGCCCGAGATCCGATCATATTCGCATTTATTTGAAGCAATCGTTCAGCGGCACAATCGTGGAGGACGCCGGTCTGCCTAGGCCTCCGGCACAGGATAAAGCGGAATTCGCGGCGCAAGTATCCGAGGAGCAGGTGGAGGACCTGGCTGGCGACGTTATTTTCTGGTTCAGCAGAGACACGGACAACATCCTGAAGACGAAGCTGATGAACAATCCGATCTGGCAGCAGCTGGAGGCTGTACAGGCCGGCAAAGTAATCGAAGTGGACACAGAGACTTGGTTGAGCGGACTGGGTGTACAAGCGGCGAATCGCATTGTGGACGATTTGTTCGCGCATCTGGTTGAAGAATAGAAGCACCTGCAAGCGGGCCGACACGTTGGAAGAGTGTCGGTCTTTTTTTTCGCTATGGCTTCATTTTCATTAGGTCGATACAGGAGCATGTATGGAGTTGCTTGGGCCATTCGCGCGGACAGCTTGGCGGATTTCAAATTGGGCGCAGTGGCGGGTACCGGTTAGACGATGAGAAAAGGAGTCGTGGAAGAGGAATGGGCAAGAGAAAGCTGATCATTGAATACGCCATCCACACGGACGAGGATCAAACGCTGATCTCCCAGTTCAACCATCAGGTGCTGTCGGCGCTCTCGCACATGCAGCTGAGCGAGCCGATCAAGATGTACTGGGTGAACGGAGCGGATGAAGGCGGTGCGGCGCAAGCTTCGGGCGAACTGCCGCTCAGCAGGAGGCAGTGGGAAGTTGCCAGGCTTCTATGCAAGCATTATTCGGTGAAACGCATCGCGGAAAAGCTCCATATTTCAGAGAATACGGTGAAAAAGCACATGCAAAACATCAAGAAGGCGCTGCAGATCGATGCAAGCGGGGCGGATTTTCTTTATCAGCTATATGAAAAGATTAGCGATGCTTCAGATGGAGTATGAAAATCATCTGTTTCAATCATTTACGGCTGTCCTCGGATGGGTGTACGATTTGGATAGACAACATTGATAATCATTCTCACTGTTGTCCACATCCGGAAGGAGGATGAACATGCAGACGATCAAAGGGACCGAGCCGTCCATGGCTTGGCAGCTGGTGCATGAATCGGTTCGAAGCTGTGTCGGGAACACGCCGCTTGTCCGATTGAGCCGCCTGTTTCCGCAGGAGGGGCTAGAAGTATACGCCAAGCTGGAGTACATGAATCCGGGAGGCAGCATGAAGGATCGCCCGGCGCGGCATATGATCGAACAGGGGTTGCGCGAAGGGAAGATCCATGCCGGCAGCCATATCATCGAGAGCACATCGGGCAATCTCGGCATTGCCTTGGCGACGATGGCGAAGCTGTACGGGCTGGAGGTTACCTGTGTCGTGGACCCGAATATTGCTCCGACGAATTTGCGCATGCTGCGGCAAATGGGCGCGCATGTCGAGATGGTGCTGGAGAAGGATGTGAACGGCGGCTATTTGCTGACCCGCATTGCCAAGGTCCACCAGCTGCTGGAGCGCATCCCGGACAGCTACTGGATCAATCAATACGCCAATGAGTACAATTGGCGTGCTTATTACGAAGGGACAGGAGGGGAAATCGTGAATGCGCTGGATCGGCTCGATCTGCTGATTGCCGGTGTCAGCACATCAGGCAGCATCATGGGTACGAGCCGGCGGCTGAGAGAAAAGTTTCCGCATTTGAAGGTCGTCGCGGTCGATGCGGTCGGCTCGAGTCTATTCGGTGCCACACAGGGGATTCGCCGGCTGCCGGGCATCGGCGCAAGCCGCGTGCCGGAGCTGCTGCGGCGTGAGGAGATCGATCAAGTCGTCTATGTGAACGATTGGGAATCCGCCATGGGATGCAGGGCGTTGCTGCATCATGAAGGGATTTTTGCCGGCGGGTCTTCCGGCTCTGTCATCGCGGCTATTCAAAAACTCGTTCCTACCTGGGAAAAAGGCGTCTCTATTGTCACGCTGCTGCCGGACCGCGGAGAGCGCTATCTGGACATGGTTTATGATGACGCCTGGGTAGAGGCGCTGGAGGAGAAAGGAGCGGTTGTCTCATGAACCATTCTTATACTGTCAAGGATTGCCGGTCATCGGAAGCGTCCGTGCAAGCGGACACGCTGCTTTATCTGAGCCGCTCGCATCTGGAGCAGCTGGGTGGCGGCGGCTCCGCCCTGTATGTTCAGGCGCTGGAGGAAGTGCTGGCGCTTCATGCCCGGAAGCAATTCGTACAGCCGTTGAAGCCCTATTTGCGCATGCAGGAGGAGGGCGGCCATATTGCAGACCGGATTATTGCGATGCCGGCTTACATAGGCGGTACAGAACCGATCGCCGGCATCAAGTGGATAGGCAGCAAGCACGATAATCCTTCCCGGCTCGGGAAGGAGCGGGCTAGCGGCGTCATTGTGCTGAACGATCCGGATACGCATTACCCGGTTGCCGTGATGGAGGCCGGTCTCATCAGCAGCATGCGCACCGCGGCAGTGACGGTGGCGGCGGCTAAGGTGCTGGCGAAGCCGGATTTTGCGCGTATCGCAATCCTTGGCTGCGGCCTGATCGCAGAGCGTCAGCTGCAGGCGATGCTGGAGCATTTTCCCGCCATCCGGGAGGTCGTGCTGTTCGATCTGCAAGCGGAGGCTGCCAGCCGTCTGGCCGATCGCCTGTTTGCCCAATTCCCGTCGGTGCGTGCCACTCTAGCGAGGAGTGCGGAGGAGGCAGTGCGCCGCGGCGAAGTGATTATCACCTGCACGGTTGCGGATCAGCCTTATATTCCGTATGCATGGCTGTCCAAGGGAGCGTTCGTTAGCAATATTTCCATTATGGACTTGGAAAAGGATGTATTCCTGTCGGCGGACAAGGTAGTCGTCGACGATTGGGATCAGGCGAACCGGGAGAAAAAGGTGCTGCATCAGCTTGTGCAGGAAGGCAGGTTTTCCAAGGAACAGCTGCATGCGGAGCTGGGCGAGATCATAGCCGGTCAGAAGCCGGGCCGAACCAGTGAGGAGGAAATCATTGTCTTGAATCCGATGGGGATGGCCATCGAGGATATTGCCTGTGCCCGTTATTTGTATCGTAAAGCGCTGGAGTGCGGCGTGGGGGACCAGCTTCCGCTGTACTGAGCCGGCAACCGGGCGGTCCGGCTGCCTGATTGCTGCCACGTACATGCATGGGGAAAGGGGAAGAACATGAGGATTCGATTAGAACAGGAAGACTTGCAGGCTTCTGACCGGATTTGGGCCGGTGCGCTGGAAAGGGCGGAGCAGGAGGCGGCCGCCCGCATACTCAACTGCTACCTGCTGGAGAGCGGCCGAGCGAAGGAGGCCATCGACCGGCGCACGAAGCAGCTGAAGCTGGCCCTCTCGTTCCGTGAGATTCGCTTGACCGGCGAGCTTGAGCATGTGTCTGATATGGGGCATCATGCTTACCGGTTTCCGCTGTTTGAGGAGGAGGCGAGCGGCTTTCGCCGCGCGGTCACCTGCAGGAAAGCGGCGGAGCTGATTCTGCGGGAGCTGTGCGCCGCGCATGCGGCTCCCGATGCGGAAGCGCGCCGCTTGCGATTGCTTGATCAGGTGGACAACAGCATCGCGCATACCGCGGAGTTTTTGGCGCATGCGCAGCGGTCCATGCAGCTTCAGGAGCTGCCGTTGGCAGCGGCCGAACAGGCGTTGCGCTGCGGGCATCCGTTGCATCCGACGCCCAAGAGCGCGGAAGGATTCGACGAAGCGGCTCTGCAAGCCTATGCGCCGGAGCTGGGCGCGTCCTTCCGCCTCCATTATTGGGCGGTGCGCAAGGACGAGCTGGCCGAAGACTGGCTGCCGGGAAGGGAGGCGAGCATTCCGCCTGATGCCCTTGAAAGCGCCAGCCTGATATTGGGGGAGACAACGGAAAGCTACGCATTGCTGCCCGTCCATCCGTGGCAGTCGAACTACTTGCAGGTGAACCATGGCGAGCTGCGCGCCATGATCGGCGAGCGGCGGGTCGTGCCGCTCGGCGAGGCCGGGCCCCTCGTCTATCCGACGTCCTCTGTACGCACGGTATGGTCGCCCAATCAAGGCTGCTTCCTGAAGCTGCCGCTTCATGTGCGGATCACGAATTTTATTCGGGTGAACACGCGGGAACAGGTGGCGCGGACGATGGATGCCGCGCGCATCTGCGCTGCGGTTCGCGACGAGCTGGAGACAGGCCCGGCGCAGCTGCTTCTGGAATACGGCTGCCGCAGCGTGCGCCGTGACAGCCTGTTCGCGGAACTGGCGGTCGTGTTCCGGGAAAGTCCGCCCATGCTGCTGGAGCAGGGGAGTAGGTGGTTCCCCGCAGCCAGCTTGATGGAGAGAGAACCGGGAAGCGGCGAGCCGCTGTTGTGGCGGCATGTATTCTCTTCGGCGCCTGCCGGCATGCACGATTGGATAGCCCGTTACGCGCAGGTGTTTTTGGTCCCGATACTGGACGTGTTCGCCAGGCTCGGCATCAGTTTGGAAGCGCATGTGCAGAACAGTTTGATTCGGCTCGACCCGGAAGGAATGCCTGCCGCCTGCTTGATCCGCGATTTGGAAGGGATCAGCATTGATCGGCGGCGGGCGGCCGAGCTGGGTTGGATCGGCGAGCTTGTCCCCGCAGACAGTCCGGTGCTGTATGGAAGGGAAGCTGCATTCGAGCGGTTGTTGTACTATGCGGTCACCAATCACATGGGGCACGTGATCGCGACCGTGTCCCGGCATGCGGGATTGGAGGAACAGGCGCTGTGGCGGCGAGTTCGGCATGTGCTTGTTGAGGCAGCGGAAATTCGTAGAGATGCCGCTCCGTTCCAGACGGTTGTGGCATCCCTATTGGAGCGGGAAGTCCTGCCGGCCAAGGCAAATCTGACAAGCCAATTTTTTGAGCGGGGAGAGTCGCCTTCCTATGTGACTGTGCCCAACTTGCTGTGGGAAAGGGGAACGTTGACATGACCGCATTTATGCAAGAGCTTTTTGCGCTGACGACAAGCCCGATCGCGCGCGAGGTGCGCAGGCGCGTGAGCAGGCAACTCGTCGAAGCGCTGCTCCATGAGCGCATTGTGCAGGCGGAGGAAGCCACAGCTGCCGAGGAGGCAATGTTTGCAGCAGCTTGGGCGGCCGTTTCACTGCCGCAAGCCGCATCCGCCGGAAGCGGGGCACTGGCCAATACCGGCGATTTCTGCGCCGGCACTGAGGGAGTTGCCGCTTGCCGCGACGCAATTGGCGCCGGCGTCTCGGGATTCCAGCGGGAGGCTGGCGCAAACCGCACATGGAAACTGATCGGCAGGAATGAGCAAAATGAACGTGTCGTGTATGCGTGCAGAGGAAGGTGGATGCTTGGATTTGGCCGTTTTCGCTTGACGGCCGATCCGCTGCTGCGCGCTCACGACGGTCTGTTCGAGGAGGTATCTTCCATTTCGGGACTTGTGCGCGAGCTGCTGACGCATCTTCCTGGAACGGACGCTCACAAGCTTGCGGCTTTCACCCATGAGCTGGAGCAGACATGGCTGCATGATGCTTTTCTGCGTTTGCAGCGGGCGCGCGGCACGGAGACGAGATTGGCTGCGGATCAGCTTGCCTACGACGAGCTGGAGGGAGAGCTCGCGCACGGGCATCCCTACCATCCCAGCTACAAATCGCGCATTGGCTTTACATTGGAGGATCAGGTCCGGTATGCACCGGACTTGTTGCCAACCTTTTCCTTGCTGTGGGTAGGCGTGCATCGCGATTGGGTGCATGTGGGCCATTCAGCGGGGCTAAGGTATGAGCGCTTGCTGGAGAAGGAGCTTGGCGGCGAGCTTGCCCGTCTGAAAGAAAAAATTCCGGCAGCGGAACGGGAAAAATATGTGCTGATGCCGGTTCATCCCTGGCAGTGGCGCGAGGTAATCGCCAAGCATTACTTTCCGTACATGCAGGCCGGCATCGTAATTCCGCTCGGCGAAGGGCAGGATCGCTACAGGCCGCAAGCCTCGATCCGGACGCTTTCGAATGTAACGGACAGCGGCAAATGTCAAGTCAAGACATCGCTGAGCATTATGAATACATCGGCCAAGCGCATTATTCAGCCTTACCATGCGAAGGATGCTCCGGCCATTTCTGACTGGCTGCATGAGCTTCTCCAGGCAGACGCATTCCTGAAGGAGACATGCGGGCTTATTTTGCTGCGCGAGCAGGCAGGCGTTTCCTTCCGCTATGACCGCCTGCCTGCCCCTCTCGCCGAAAGGCTGCACGGCTCGCTCGGCGCGCTCTGGCGGGAAAGCCTGGCGGCACACGCAGGGGAAGGGGAGCAGGCCCTGCCGTATACGGCCGTCAGCGAGAGACGGGAAGACGTCCCTTATCTTGTGTCGTGGCACAGGCAGTATGGCGTGGAACGATGGTTTCGGCAGCTGCTGCGGGTGACGCTGCATCCGCTGCTGCACCTGCTCTACGCGTATGGGGTCGGCGTAGAAGCGCATGCGCAAAACATGGTTCTGATTCATCGGGGAGGCTGGCCGGTGCGCGCGGCATTGCGCGATCTGCCTGGCGGCATCCGCTGCTTGTCCGCTTGCCCGGCATACCCGGCGCTTCCCGAACTGACCGATTCCTCCTACTTGTCGACAGAGGTAGCGGAGCATGTGCGGGACTATTGGGCAGACGCCATCCTGCATATTCATCTGTATGAGTGGGCGCTGCTGCTCCATGAGCATTACGGCCTGGACGAGGGGGTGTTCTGGATGTGGACGGCAGAAACGATTCAGGACTACCAGGAGCAGTTCCCTGAACATGAGGCAGCCTATGTTCGGTTCGACCTGTTCGCCGAGCAGGTAGAGGTGGGCGAACTGGCCGCACGCAAGGTGTACGGCGAAGACGGGGAGCGCGATCAATATGCAAGCAACCCGCTGCATGCAGCGAAGATGGCGCTTGCTGTGAAGGAGGTGCGGGCATGATGCCGGCAGCTGCGCCGCTGTCCGCTTCCGAAAGGCGGATGAGGCGCTTCATCGCGTCCTATCAAGCGGAGGATAACCGTCCGCTGTGCGCCTACCTGTACGATTTGGCCGAGCTGCGCCGTCATGTGAAGCGGGTGATGGCCTGTCTTCCGCCGGGCTGCGAGATGTTCTATGCGATGAAGGCGAATGCCAATCCGCGGCTGCTGCGGGAAATAGGGGCGCATGTGCACGGCATAGAGACGGCCTCCATCGGCGAGGTGCGCAAAGCCCGGGGAATCCGGGAGGATATTCCTGTGCTGTTCGGAGGTCCGGGCAAGACGGATGGAGAGCTTGCGGAGGCGATCCGTCTGCAGGTGCGCCACCTTCATGTCGAAAGCCTGCATGAATTGCGGAGAGTGGAGCATATTGCAGCCAGCCTGGGAAGGCGCGCAAGCGTGCTGCTGCGCGTCAACCTGCGCGGCGCACTGCCTGCTGCGACGCTGCAGATGGGCGGTCGGCCCACGCAGTTCGGCTTGGATGAGCAGCTTATCGGGCAAGCAGCCGAGCTGCTGCGGGGAAGCGCGCATGTGCAAGTGGAAGGCTTCCATCTGCATTCGGTCTCGAATCAGCTGGACGCGCAGGCGCATTTGCAGCTGATGGAGCATTACATCGCCAAGGTGAAGGAGTGGTCGCATGCTTTCAACCTGCCGGTTCGGACCGTGAATGTCGGCGGCGGGATTGGCGTGAACTATCGGGATTTGGACAGCCCATTCGAATGGGAAGCGTTCTGTGAACAGCTGGGCAAGCTTCTCCAGGAGAAGGGAGACCCGGCGTGGAAGCTGGTCTTTGAATGCGGCAGATTCCTGGTCGCAGGCTGCGGCGCTTATGCGGCAGAGGTGCTTGACGTGAAGGAAAATCATGGCGAGGTGTTTGCGATCGTGCGGGGCGGCACGCATCATTTCCGCTTGCCTGCATCGTGGCAGCACAACCATCCCTTCGTGATCGTCGCCCGCCGCGAGTGGCCTTATCCTTTTCCTCGCACGGGCGCAGTCCGCAGAGCGGTGACCATTGCCGGCCAGCTATGTACGCCGAAGGACGTGCTGGCCCGTCAAGTGCCGGTGGAGGAAATACGAATCGGCGACGTTGTCTTGTTCCGCCATGCAGGGGCTTATGGATGGGAAATTTCCCACCATGAGTTCCTCAGCCACCCGCATCCGGAGATGATCTGCCTGGAAGAGGACTCTGAGTAGAGACCGACTTCGTGGGCCGAAGCAATTCAGCTAACGTGAAGCCCTTGATCCGTCAGCCGCTATGACGAGGTCAAGGGCTGCTCGCGTTCGATTTGCGCTAACGGAAGTGACGGGCACTATTAACCTCGTATTTGCCTCTTCGCGATTCTAACGGAACTCAGAGACCTTATTGCGATGAAATCCGAGTCACTTTGCTTGAATACCAGGAAATAAGGTCTGTCACTTCCGTTAAAAAACAAATCACTGCTAAATCTGAGCAATAGTGTCTCCTGGTTCCGTTAGATTCTGAACGTCTACATTACGTTCGGCCATACCGTCTAATCTCGCCGGTCATTCACGAAGTAGGCGGCTGCCGCAGATTGTCTGGGCTTTTTGCACATGCACGAACCACTATACTGCGCTAATCCGCTATGTACTTTTGTTGCCTCGAATTAGGCTCCATGCCCGCCCTCGAAACGGCCTCAGCCAAATGCAGCGGCACCTCCAACAAAAGCAGTTGACATCTCAACAAAAGCAGGTAGCACCTCAACCAATGCAGGTCACAACTCGAACAAATGCTGCTGACACCTGCAGCAAATGCAACGGCACCTCCAACAATAGCAGCCAGCACCTCGAACATACGCTGCCCGACCACAACCCGATCAGCATACACCTCCGAATGAAGCCCGCCTATTTCCATCAGAACTGCTCCGCAGCGCCGGTCCGTGGGAATTAGAGGCAGAGCGATCTCCGCCCGGGGCCCCAATAGTCAGATTATTTTTCCTTGACAGAAATGCATAAGGCGGGTTATATTCTAAATCGTAAATATTACGATTAGTGGCAGACGCATGTTTGCCGGGGAGGCAGGTTCCAAAGATGGCAAATCAAACTAGAACAATTCCCGTTACCGTGCTCAGCGGCTATCTCGGTTCAGGCAAGACGACGCTGCTGAATCATATTTTGCATAATCGGCAGGGATTGAAGGTCGCGGTTATCGTCAACGACATGAGCGAGGTGAACATTGACGCCGCGCTGGTTAAGCAGGAAGCGCACTTATCGCGTACAGAAGAGAAGCTTGTCGAGATGTCGAACGGCTGCATCTGCTGCACGCTGCGCGACGATCTCTTGAAAGAAGTCGAGCGGCTGGCTGCAGAAGGGCGATTTGACTATATCGTCATTGAATCAACAGGCATCAGCGAGCCGGTGCCCGTGGCGCAGACCTTTACCTATATGGATGATGAGACAGGCATCGACTTGTCCAAATATGCAAGGCTGGATTGCATGGTTACCGTCGTGGACGCATACCGCTTCTGGCATGATTTCGCCTCCGGAGAAAGTTTGCTCGACCGCCAGCAATCTGCTGGGGATAACGACAGGCGGGAGGTCGTCGACCTGCTCATTGACCAGATTGAATTTTGCAATGTGCTCGTGCTGAACAAGTGCGACCTGGTGAGCGAGGAAGAGCTTGACAGGCTTGAGGCGGTGATGCGCAAGCTTCAGCCGACCGCCAGCATCATTCGCGCTGTGAATGGACAGGTGCCGCTTGAGGCTGTCCTGAATACGGGCTTGTTCGATTTCGAGAAGGCGAGTCAGTCGCCCGGCTGGATGCAGGAGCTGCAAAACCCCGAGCATCAGCCGGAAACAGAGGAGTACGGCATCAGCTCCTTCGTTTTCCGCAGGAGGAAGCCGTTTCATCCGGCACGGTTGCTTGCATTTTTGGAAAACTGGCCGGAAGAGGTAGTGCGCGCCAAGGGCATGCTGTGGATTGCGACGCGCCATGAATGGGCCGGTATGCTCAGTCAGGCAGGTCCGTCGATTCAAATGGGGGCATCAGGCTATTGGCTCGCCAGCTTGCCGATAGAAGAGCAGGAGCAGCTGCGGAGAGAAGAGCCGGAGTGGTTCGCTTCGTGGGATGCGAAGTGGGGGGACCGGATGAATGAACTGGTCATGATCGGTGTTGATATGGACCGGGAAGCTGTCGAGCAAGCGCTGGACCTGTGCGTGCTGACAGAGGAGGAAATGAAGATGGATTGGAAGCAGTTCGCGGACCCGCTGCCAAGCTGGCAGACAGAGCCGGCACAGGAAGCAGCGGTTTTGTAACGGGCAACATGACGATTGAGCGGGATCATTCCATCGGCGGGTCATGCGGGCAGTTGAGCTGTGCCGAATGCGAAAGGGCTCTATATGGATGGGGCTTGGCGGCATGAGGATGGCAATGGGCGCAACAGGCCGGAGAATCATTCAGGCGAGAAGAGGAACAGAGCAGCAGCTCTTTTTTTACTAGCATAAATCGTAATTATTACTAATAAACAAAGAAGGAGGACTGTTCGGTCACTGATTAGCCAGACTTGCTGACAGAGCGAAATCGGTGTGCCGGGAAATTGCAGGGGTAGAGGCTATGTGAGGACGGCCGATATTCGGTCAAGCCATTGGCGCTCGTCCGCCAATAGAATAACAAAGGCGAACACGCCATGCATGAATTTTAATCATAGGAGGGGTATAATGGCACATTTGCTCATGATCGAAAGCTGGGTGGGAGCGAGCGGCAATTTGCTGCCGCCTCTGTTGAAGTCTTTGGGGCATACGTACACGTTCGTCACGCGAAAGCTGGAGCATTACCAAAGCTCGCTCAGTACGGAGAAGCATCCGGTTGTGCGCCACGCGGAAGAAGTGCTGGTTATGGAAACGAATGACACGGACAGCCTGATCGAGAATTTGCGTTCCTATCGGTTCGACGGTGTGATCACCGTATGCGATTACTACATAGACACCGTTCGCGAAGTGGCGAAGGCGCTGCAGCTCCCTTGTCCGTTCCCTACTGATGTCGCTGCGGTAAGGCACAAGCATCTGCTGCGGCAGGCTCTTGACCGTGCCGGACTGGCCAATCCATCCTACCGGCTTGCACATGTATGGGAAGAAGTTCGGCAAGCAGCCGCGGAGATAGGCTATCCGCTCGTGTTGAAGCCGGTTGATCTGGCTTCCAGCGCCTATGTCAAATTGATTCAGAATGAAAATGAGCTGCAGGAGGCCTATCAGGCGCTGGAGGCGTTCCCGCGCAACTTCAGGGACCAGGCCAGGGACTGCGCCTATCTGCTGGAAGCGTTCATGGAAGGCGAGGAAATCAGCGTCGAAAGCGTCTCCTATGACGGGAACACGACGATCCTCGGCATGACGGACAAATCGATAACGGGTACACCTTTTTTCATTGAAAACGGCCATATGTTCCCGGCCAGGCTGGACGAGGGGACGCAGGCTGCGGTTCGGGCATACGTGCTGGACGCGCTGAAAGCAGCAGGCTTCGACCATGGCATTGCCCATACAGAAGTGAAGCTGACTCCCGACGGTCCGCGCATCGTCGAGATCAATCCGCGTACAGCCGGCAACTATATCGTGGAGCTGATGCGCAGGGTTACCGGCATTGACCTGCTGGAGTCATTCGTCGCGCTTTCACTGGGCAGCAAGCCTGCGATCACGGCCAAGGATACCGGCGTTGCCAGCGCTGCCGTCATGTTTCTCGTGCCGCCGCAGGGCGGTACGCTGACTAGCCTTCAAGGAGTGGATACCCTTGATTCCGATGAACATATCGTCCGCTACAAAATCGAGAACTGCGAAGGCAAGTCCTTTGCCAAGCCGATCGACAATGCCTGCTATCTGGGTCATATCGTGACCCAGGATTCTAAGGGGCTGCAGGCAAGAGCTTATGCGGAGGCGGCATTGAAGCGCATTGCATTTGTATATGAGCCAAGCGGGGAAAAGGAATGATGCGGAAATCGCACCTTGCCCTGTTGCGTGCAGATGCATTGCGCGCATAGCCGGACTGGCACAGTGTGGTCATGGCAGAAAGCCGCGCTCATTGGCATCGTCATGCTGCTGGTTGAAGCGATCCGGGATCGCGGCGCATCTGCCTGCCTTATGATCGGCGCATGAACCTGGGAGCGGGCGGTTTTCGCCTCGGGCATTTTCGCCTCGGGCAGTTGGTCGATCAACCTGCGCCGCATGCGTCCCGCTTTGATCTTGACTCCCCGCATGCCCGCAGCGGCGAGTTAAGCGGCCCGCGCATGCAGGCTGTCGCTGGGGCGATATAGGGCAACAGCGTTGCTTATTACATTCGAAGAGACAGACGGAGGTTACGATGAAAACAAATTGGTTCCTATTGGTCCTGTCAGGCTTGCTCCTGACAGCAGCGTGCAGCAGTCCATCAGACGTCCCCGCTGCCGAATCCGGCAACAAAGGAGAGGGGCAACGGCAAGAACAAAAGCATGAACAAGAACTTATCATTGCCGATCAGCAGATTGCGACCAGTCTCGATCCTGTTGAGTCGCTGACGGCCAGCTATCTGGTCAGTGTAGGCGCAGCGGAAACCTTGTTCAAGGTGAACGCCGGGGGCGAGGTAGAGCCGGCTCTGGCGGCAAGCGCGCAGGAGCTTGATCCGATGCGCTGGGAAATCCGGCTGCGGGAAGGCCCGCGTTTCTGGAGCGGCAAGGAGATAGACGCCGACGCGGTTATCGCCTCGCTGGAGCGGTCCAGAGAGAAGGATCTGCAAGCGCAGCCATTTCTGGACGGCTTGCGCTTCGAGAAGGCCGACACCTATACCATTCATGTTCATACCGAGCGCAGCTACTTGCCGGTTCCGCTCAATTTGTCCTATTACCAGACAATCATTCACAATGCGGATGCGGCGCATGATGCTGTGGAGACAATGGATCTTTCGGGCATGTACAAAGTGGTCGAGTTTCTTCCCAAGCAGAAGATGGCGCTGGAAGCCCATGAAGGCTATTGGGGAACGCAGCCAGAGATTCGCCGGATTGTTCATGAAGAAATCGGCGATGAGCAGACGAGAGTGCTTGCCGTGCTGAGCGGCCGCAGCCACATCGCAGTCAAGGCTCCGGTCACGGCCCTGCCGCAATTTGCAAATAACGATGCAGCTGATATCGTAGCCTCTCCTGCTGCGAATACGCAGACCATCTACTTGAATTTGGCCAGGCCTCAATTGGCGGATGCGCGCGTTCGGCAAGCCTTGTCCTGGGCTTTGGATCGGGAGGAGCTGGTTATGCTTGGGGCCGAAGGGCAGAGCGAGCCGGTCACAACCTGGCTGGGCTCGAACCCCGCTTACGCCGAAGCCGGGAACAGTGTCTACACCGAATTCAGTCCGGACAAGGCCGCCGCGCTGCTGGATGAGGCGGGTTGGGTACTGGAAGCTGACGGCATCCGCTACAGGGACGGCGAGCCGTTGACGGTGCGCTTGATGACTTGGGGGGGCGACAAAGCGCTGGGTGAAGCGCTGCAAAGCCAGTGGATGCGGGCAGGCGTGAAGGCCGAGGTGCAGCACGGCGATTACAGCCTGATCCAAACTGCGCGGGAAACGGGCGATTGGGACGCTTCGATTGAAGCTTGGAGCACCTTCGGCGATGAATACACGCTGCTCTCCGGACAATTCTCGCCAGACGGCAGCGCCAATTATGGCGGTTTCGCCGATCCGGTGACGAACGAATGGCTGGAGGCACTGGCTGCGGCGACGGATGCATCCGAGCGGCGCGAATGGGCATTGAAGATCAATGAGCGTGTGGCGGAGCTGGCGCCGATCATCAGTCTGTTTCCACGTCCGCAGCTCACTGCGGTCAGCGCGAAGCTGGAGGGCTTCGAGGAGCATTTCAGGCAGTTCGAAAACATCGTGCATGCCAATCTGAAATGGGCTGCGGAATAGGAGAGAGCTAGATGCCAGCCGTACTTCTCCGCAAGCTGTCGGACGCTGCGCTGACTCTGTTCTGCGCGACGCTGGTGCTGTTCATTCTGATCCGTCTTGCGCCGGGGGATCCGGCCGTGCTGCTGCTCGGCCAGCCTGCCGAGGTAGCCGGGAGCCAGTCGCAGGCCTACGAGCGGAAAGCCGAGGAGCTGCGGGCGCAATGGGGGCTGGATCGGCCCGTATTCATGCAGTATGCCGGGTGGCTGGGACGGCTGCTGCAGCTGGATCTGGGCACTTCCTTGTACACGGGGAGACAAGTAAGCGAAGAACTGGCTGAACGGCTTCCGGCTACGCTGCAATTGTCGCTGGCTGCCTTGTTCATCCAGGTGACGCTCGGCATCGCGCTTGGGGCGGTATCTGCCCTGAAGGCGGGGGCAGCCAGCGACAATCTGATCCGGTTTGCCTGCGTAGCGTTGGCATCAACGCCAGCCTTCGTTACGGGCTTGTTCCTGCTGCTGCTGTTCGCCGTATCGCTTGGCGCATACGAAATCAGCAGCGAGGCGACTTGGAACCGGCTCTGGCTGCCAGCGCTGACAATGGGGCTCGCCAGCATGCCGCAGTTCGCGCGCATGGTTAGAGCGAATATGCTTGCGGAGCTCGGCCAAACGTACGTGCTGGCGGCCTTGTCTAGAGGATTAAGCCGCAGGAAGGTAGTCGCTCATGCTTGCCGCAATGCGCTGCTGCCGCTTGTGACGGTCGTCGCCCTCTCGTTTGCCGCCTTTCTCGGCGGCGCCGTTGTCATCGAAAGCCTGTTTTCCTGGCCGGGTATAGGCAAGTACGCGCTCGACAGCATCCTGCGCAAGGATTATCCGGTCATACAGGGGTATGCCTTCATCATGGTAGCCTTCGTCATTGTGCTGCACCTTTGCGTGGATGTGCTTTACGCGTATCTCGATCCGCGCCTCCATCACAAGCGCAAGCGGGCAGCAGCGGGAGTGGAAGAACATGCATAAATCGAACGTATCTGTGAGTCTGGTGTCCGGCTTGGTTCTTCTTGGCCTGCTGGCTGTGCTGATCGGGGGAGCCGATTGGCTTTCGCCCTACGACCCCGTGCAGCAGCACGCGGCCGAGCGGCTGGAAAAGCCGAGCTTCCAGCATCCGCTGGGCACAGACCGCTTCGGCCGGGATATACTGGCGCGCACGCTTCACGGCGGCAGAACGACCGTGCTCACCACGGTGGCGGCTTTAAGCGCGGCGCTGGCTATCGGTCTCGCGGCAGGCTTGGCTGCCGGCATGTTCCAAGGCTCATGGCTGGATCGCCTGCTGCTGCGAGTCATGGATGTGCTGCTCGCCTTTCCCTTTATGGTGCTGGCGATGGTGGTCGCGGCGTTGTTCGGCACGAGCCTGTTCCATCTTCTGCTTGCCGTCATCTCGGTGAGCTGGGTTTCGTTCGCGCGCCTCACCCGCAGCGTCGTGCTGCAAGCCATGCATGAAACCTCTTTCGCGGCAGCCAAGGTGTTAGGCGCCGCAAACGGCACGCTGATGCTCCGCGAGCTGCTGCCCAAAGCGTTGAGTCCCGTATTGATTCTGGCTACATTTGAGCTCGGGAGCCTGATGCTGTCCATAGCGGCGCTGTCCTTTCTTGGACTCGGGGCGCAGCCCCCGGCCCCGGAATGGGGCAGCATGCTGGCAGACGGGCGCGATCACTTCATGCAGGCGCCGCACATATTGTTAGGGCCAGGCCTGTTTATCATGCTCACCGTATTGGCCTTCAACCTGATCGGGGAGGGGCTGCGTGATCGGCTTGATCCGTATGAAAAGCCAGGATTATAAGGGAGGCTACAACTCGTGAAATCAAGGGAGACCGTCTTCGAGATTCAACGGCTGCAAGTAAGCTATCGGCATCAGGGGCAATCCGTTCCCGTCTTGCGCAACTTCAGTCTGGCTCTCCGCAAGGGTGAAATCGTGACGGTGCTGGGGGAGAGCGGTTCCGGCAAATCGACGATGGCCAAGGCCGTGACCGGCCTGCTTCCCCCCTCGGCGCACGTTGCCGGCGGCACACTGGCTGTCGGAGGCGACGTGATAGCAAACCTGTCCGCGGGCAGCATCCCGTGGGAGCGGATTCGCGGAACGGAGGTGGCCCTGCTCTTTCAGGACGCCCGGCAAGCGTTGAACCCGGTCATGACGATCCGGCAGCATTTCCGGGAGGCGCTGCTCCACCATCGCAGAGCCCCGGCGCACGAAGTCGCGACAATCAGCAGCCGCTTGCTTGGCAAGCTTGGTTTCGCTGATCCGGCAGCCGTTCTCGCCAGCTACCCGTTCCAACTGAGCGGGGGCATGTGCCAGCGCGTATGCCTGGCGCTCGCGCTCTGCCTCGAGCCGAAGGTGCTGATCGCGGATGAGCCGACTTCGGCGCTCGATACAGTGAGCCAGCGGGAGGTGCTGGCATTGCTGAAGCATGCGCAGGAGGAATTTGGCCTGGCCGTGCTGATGATCACCCACGATTTGGAGGTGGCTGGAGCAATCAGCGACAGGATTATCGTGCTGCACAAGGGCGAGTTGGTGGAGGAGGGCGAGGCGCGCACCGTTCTGGCCCAGCCGCAAGCCGCCTTCACCGGCCAGCTGCTGGCGACCCGCAAGCAAATTGCCGCCCCCGCTAAAGCAAACCGCCGGCGGCAAGCTGCCGCTCCCTTGCTGGAGGTGCGCCACCTGCACAAGTCGTTCCAAGCCGGCAGGCCTGTGCTGCGCGACGTTCATTTGACGCTGGAGCGGAATGAAATTCTCGGCATTCTGGGTCAAAGCGGCTGCGGCAAATCAACGCTTGCCCGGTGTATCACAGGGCTTGCGGCCGTTAGCGACGGGAGCATCCTGCTGAACGGCGCGGACATTACCCATTTGCGGGGCAGAGCGAGGCGGGCAGTGTGCAGGCAGGTGCAGATGGTTTTCCAGGATGCGAGAGCGAGTCTTCATCCGGGCCGGACCGCGCTTGAGCTTGTGCAGGAGCCGCTTCGGTACATGCGGCTCGGGAACAGGCAGGAGCGCGAGATGCTTGCGGCTTTTTACCTGAAGGAAGTGGGACTGGAAGGCGAGCTCCAGCATCGGAAGCCGCCCCGGCTGAGCACAGGCCAATGCCAGCGCATAGCGATTGCCAGAGCCTTGGTGTTAAAGCCGGACGCGCTGATCTGCGACGAGGCGGTGTCTGCGCTGGATATGCGCATTCAGGCCCAGATATTGACATTGTTGAAACGGCTGCACAAACAGCATGGCTTCTCCATCCTCATGATTTCCCATGATGTCCGTATGCTGCGTTCCTTCTGCCATCACATCGCTGTCATGCATGGCGGAACGTTCGCAGAAGGCAAGCAGGCCAGCGCCCGGCTGCACGAGAGCAGCCAGCCGCACACTCAATTGCTGCTGGCGTGTGCAGGCGATTGGAAGGATGGGCTGCCAGCTGCAGCCTTGGAGTGAATAGCCGTTACCGTTCGAAAATACCAATTCCCGGACGGATTTGTTCGATAGCCTGGAGGTGCCAGTCACCGCCTTGCAAATCAATGCCGAAGTGTGGCCGGACAACGGCATCAGCCGCTCGCATTGCTCTACATCGATTGAACAGCAGGCTTGGCCGTCTGGAGCGTATGTTCGTCCTTCGTTTCAAGGCTTCCCATATTTTTTGACGATTTGATCATAGACCGGGGGTTGTTCGCCGTTGCGTACTCACCGAGCCACTTCGTGGCCAATTTTGCGCCTATACGCCCTTGCCTTCCTCTTCTTCAGCGCGAACTCGATCCTGGCGGTCATCGTGCCCATCCGCAGCGAATCGATGGGAGCCAACAACACGATGATTGGCATGATTATGGGCACCTACATGCTCACCTGCATGTTTTTTCGTCCTTGGGCGGGGCATCTCGTCCAAAAGTACGGCCCGGACAAGGTGCTTCGGGTGCTGCTGCTGGTCAATGGGACAGCGCTGGTGCTCTATACAGTATCCGGGTTGGAAGGCTTTTTTGTTGCGCGCTTCATGCAGGGTGTCTCGACTGCTTTTTTCTCCATGGCCTTGCAGATTGGAATCATCGACTCGCTTTCCGAGGAGGAGCGCTCCCAGGGCGTCTCGCTTTATTCGCTCTTCACCTACATGCCTTCGATTGCCGGTCCCTTGATTGCGTTCGGCATCTGGGAATGGGGCGGCATGAACGCTTTTACCGTTGCGATGGTGGCCATTGCCGTAACGACCGGACTGTTCGGCTACAGCATGTCGATGCAGCCCGCGACCGGGGAGCAGCAGCCGAAGGAGGCGCAGAAGACCGCCTGGGTGCGGATGGTTGGCCAACCGTCGCTTGCCGTTTGCAGCGCGCTGATGCTCGCCGCCTCTGTCGTATTCGGCTCCGTGACGGTGTTCATCCCGCTTTATGCGAGCCAGGTGCCGTACGGCAATGCGGGCGTTTATCTCATGATTCAGGCGGGAATGATCGTGCTTGCGCGCTTTCTGCTGCGCAAGCGGGTGCCCTCCGACGGGAAGTGGCACCCGCGCTTTGTGACCGGCATTATGCTGCTGTCCTCCTGCGCTGCGCTGCTGCTGTCCTTGTCCGCCACGGCCGGCCCGCTCGTTCTGTACGCCTCGGCTGTCTTGATGGGCATTGCGCAGGCGCTGCTGTATCCGACCCTTATGACATTTTTGACGTTCGTGCTGCCGGCTTCCTCGCGCAATGTCCTGATTGGCCTGTTCATCGCCTCGGCGGACCTTGGCATTTCGCTCGGAGGGGTGGCGATGGGACCGATAGCAGACCGCTTGTCCTATACGGGCATGTACACAGTCTGCGCGGTTCTGGCCTTGGCGATGGCCGCCCTGGCCGCTGTATACCGGAAGAAGGCGGATGTTGCCGCTGTATAGGGTGGAGGAAGCTCCCCATATTCCCTTCCGATGACGAAACCTTTATACTGGATGAAGATGAAAAGCGCCGTTCGGCGCTTTTCGCCATGTTGGAACAAGAAAATGGACGCATTACCTAGATACATAGAGAGGAAAGAAGAGAAGATGGCATTGTGGGGAACGATTGTCAATACTGCGGCAATTATACTGGGGGGGCTGCTCGGGAGCTTGCTGCCGCGCGTGTCCGAGGGCGTTCGCCGGACAGTTATCCAGGGATTGGGATTGGCGTTAATGGTTCTTGGAGTGACGATGGCGCTGGAGACAGCCAACATCCTGATCGTGATTGCCAGTCTTGTGCTAGGCGGTCTCATGGGCGAGTGGATGAAGCTGGAGGACAGGCTGCATCGGCTCGGCGCCTGGTTGGAACAAACGGTGCAGCGCTTCACTAGGACAAAAACGGGTGAAGGCAAGGGCAGCATCGCCGAGGGCTTTGTCACGGCAACGCTCGTCTACTGCATTGGCGCAATGGCTATCCTGGGCGCGCTGGATGGCGGGCTGCGGCAGGACCATACGATTCTCTATACGAAATCGATGCTGGATGGCGTATCTGCTGTCATCTTCGCTTCCACCTTGGGCATAGGTGTCATCTTCTCATCGATCCCGGTCTTTCTCTATCAGGGCAGCATTGCGCTGGCAGCGAGCTTTATCTACTTGTTCGTGAGCGAGACGCAAATGCTGGGGCTGATTGCAGAGGTGACGGCTGTCGGCGGCGTGCTGATTGTCGGGATCGGACTGAACATTCTGGAGATCAAAAAAATCAATGTCGCCAACCTGCTGCCTTCATTACTGATCGCCATAGTCCTCGTATCAGCTGTTCCATATTGGAACGGCTAGCGCTTGCTGCGATGCAGGCATCCGTCATAGCCTGTGCCTGCACGATTCGGCGAGGGTTGCCTCGCCAAGCTGCTATTCCCGCACGCGAATGGGCTCATACTGGGCGGCCGCCCTTGATTTTGGCAGGCGAAGCTCCAATATTCCATCCCGCAGCAGGGCAGAGGCCTTGCCTGATTGAACGGGCTTGGGCAGCGGGATGACCTGACGCTTCTCTCCGGCGAATCGCACCTTGACTTGATGAGGGTTAACGGCAACGCGAATTTGGTCGCTCGTGATATCAGGCGGCGCGTGCAGGCGGAGTATGATGCTCCGATGTGTTTCGAATATGCGGAAGCTCTGATTCTCTTTGGCGCGAGGCGCGAAGCCGGCTGGCATGCTGCCCGAAGCCATCGCAGGCAGGCCTTCTGCAAGCACCTTCTGCATCAAATCGCTGATCCAAGACGGATGCTGGACCCGATTCCATGCGGGGAAGTCCTTGGGCAAGACCGGAAATTGCTGAAGCATCGCCGACTCGAATGCTCGCCAGTCGAATGGCTGCTTGGTTTTTTTGGGCATCGCTGTTCACGTCCTTTCAACCGCTTCTTCATTACTGTATGTGTCTGCATCGGAAGGGTTCCACCGGGCGATCTTGGCTTGATCTGCCTGTGCATGGCAGAGGATGCTTCGCAGTGAACGGACCCCATGATTGCATAAAAAAAGGGCTTGGATACAGCAACGCCGTGATATTCGCGGAACAAGTGGCTGGGCGCTTCATATACTGGAGGTAGAGGGAAGCGGAAAGGAAGGGGCGACCATGCCGGCTATCGTAGGAAATGTCAAATTCGTAAGCGTCGGCTCCAGCTCTGTGGTCCAGTTTGGCGACGCTTTGGTTTTGGCGCCGATCAGCACGACCAAAACGTTCGCAGGATCGGGTTCATTTATTACAGGCGATCTTCCGGTTACCAACAACGGACTAAGCAACACGTTGACGAATGACACTGATGCGATTGATACATCGGCGGGAAAGGGGTCTGGCATTGGGTAACGTGGTTATTCACCAGAACATCACCATTCATCATCTGCGTGTGGAGGGAATTAGCAACTCCTCTATCTTACAGATCGGCAGCGCGGGTTCCATCAGAGCCTTGGCCAATTTATACAATACGGGAAGATTTACAGAGGCAGCGCCGCTGCTAGGCCTGCCGGAAGAAGAAGCGAGCCTGGTGCCGTTTGCCCAAGAGACAAGGTAGGATTGCCATCCGTGCATGCTGCGGAACGACTGTAATTTCCAACCAAGTGCCTATCGCTGACATGAATCTGCATCTCCCCCCATATATTCTAGGTAAACGCTGGAGGGAGAGGCGAGGCAATGTGTACGAACCGAATATTTTGCAGGTCATGCTGCATCTCGTTCAACAGATGCATCACACGCTTTGCCTGCAGCATGAGCAGCTGCGCCGGATGGAGGCGGAGCTTGCCGCGATCAAGGAACAGCTGGCGAATCAGCAGCAGGCGCCCGGCACTCATGTCGAAAAGATTGAGTATAATTTCGAGCAGCTTAAGGTAGATACATTGGACGGCACGCTGGTGATCGGGATAAGTCCGAACGAAACGGGCAACATCGCCCAATGGGCTCTGCAGCAGACAAGCGGGGAGGATGCGGCTGTCGGTTCGTCCGAGGGACAGGAAGAGACGAATGCGAATGTTCGCGAGCGGATGGCGGCCTATATCCGCGACGCTGTGCCGCCAATGCTGGAGCAGATGAGCGAACAATCCGGCGTTCCTTTGACCGGAGAGAACAAGCGGGCGATCCTGGAAGATATGCTGCGCCAAATTGATGGACGCATCGCGTACTACTCCAAAAAAATGCCGTACAAGGAAGGGGCATCGGCGGCTTCGGCGGCCAATGAACTGGCCCAGGCGCTGCAAAACGATATTCATGCGGCGATCCAGGCATATGTGGAGCATTTCAGAGAGGAGCGGGAAGAAGATGATTGAACGCGGGCTGCATGTTGTCAACGAAGGCATTCGCGTAGGCGATATTCGGATCGTAGGCGTCGCCGCTTCATCTGTTGTGCTGATTGGCGATACCCACACGATCCAATGCGCTTCTATGTTTGATACGCCCCCGGAGTCGTTGATTGTCGGGCCGTTGGTGCCATTTATTACGGGTTCGGGCGCTTCCACGTAAGCGGATGATGCGCATATCCAGAGTCGGGCATGTCAAGGTGACGTCGAAGGAGTTGTCCTCCATTACGTTGATTGGCGATAGCGTTGCCATCACGCCTCGAACGAATGTTCTTGCTGTTCAGCGGGAACGACCGCATTATCTTGGCCAAGAGGGGGATTTGCAGCAATTTCCCTTCTATGAGCAGCCGATGCCCAAGCTCGCAGCCCGATCGGCCGGACCAGAGCTGTTCGCTCGAAACAACTCCCCGTTTATCGATGTAGGGAGCTTGCGCATTCTCGGCCTCTCTGCTTCAGCCGTCCTCCATATAGGCAGCACCAGCTTTATCGATGCGGAATCCCGCGTCAAGCACATCCGGCAGCTGTTGTCCGTAGAAGAATCCGAGCAAGAGGAGGCTTAAGAGCAGCAGTCCGGCGCTACCAACCCTCAGGGAAATAGCCGATGCCGGTGCCAGTCGGGCCGGCAAAGCGATGGGAGTGGCGGGGAATGGTCAATACCGTTTTGTAATAGCCTTCCCGGAATTGAAAGGGCTCTTCTTCCGCCTCCGCCTGAATCCAGTGGAAATGTGCGCCGCTCTCAAGCGGTATGGCGGGACCGGTATAGCCAGTTATGCGATGAAAATGCTCTGCGTCCAAATCCGTAGTGCCTTGAAATCTGTGCACATGGCCGTCGCCAGCGATGCCGTTCGCTGCGTAAACAAAGAAAGTCACTCTATGCCGATGTCCTAATGTGAAAGTGGTGAGGGCGGGGAAGAAATAGTGCGCATGGGGGGGGAGCAGGAGCATTTCGGTACATGGGCAATGTCCTTCCTGTGATTAGGTTATTGCATAAGTATGCCGATCCATTCGCAGGTATGCGAGAAGAATCGACGAGTACAGGATGTTCGATGTGACGACAGAGGCGGACGATTTGCATGCGAGGAGAATCTGTGGCGCTGCGAGTCGCAGGCGGTTTTGTTTGACGAACGGGTCCGCATCTTGCCAGTGGCTGGTCCGGCATCAAGTTCAGGGAGGGAACGCGATGATTGTGATTATGGGGGAGGGGCCTGCGGCCTTGCAGCATCTGGCCGTATCGGAGATGGAGAGGTCGGTCATCCGCGCGAAGCAGAGTAGCCCGGTTACGTACCGATATGGTTCACGGGATGCGCTGCTGTTCGAGTTGAGGATGCGCAGCCAGACCGTTAAAGCGGCTTTGGACCTGAATGAGAGTGGTGTTTCCTTCGAGACGTTCGCCGATTCTTATTGCAATGAGCAGCTTTGGAGGAGAACGCCGAACGGCGGGTTTCTGCTGAGGCCCGGAGTGGCGCCGGCAGTTGGCATTCGCGACATCTTCGAGAATGGCAGACTTTATGGCTTTGAGTGTGCGACAGCGATGGTCATCGTCGTATACAAAGCGATCCTGGAAGCAGCGGGAGAGCGGATGTTCAATACTTATTTTCAAGCCTTGTTTTTGTGGCAGTGGCAGTATGATCGCGATTTGCGGTTTTTGCCGACCACTCTGCAGGAAAGTTATCTCGGCGATATCGTCTACTTCAGAAATCCGGACCATGACCCTGCCCACCCGGAATGGCAGGGAGAGAACGCGATCATCTTGCCCGATCAGCTCTACTACGGGCATGGCTTCAGCATTCGAACAGCCGATCAGATGATTGCCGCGCTCAATGCGCTGCGGCGGCCAGGCAGCCAAGTTTCGGCGTATCTCACGCAGGATGTGATTTACCCGGATTTCGAGTATTTGCGGAGCCTGGCAGAAGGCAGATGGGTCGCGGCCAGGATCGGCGAGCGCTTTCACCGGGCTTGATGGAGCTGCTTGCCTGAGCAGCGAATGCCGGTCGGTTTATAGCGTACGATCCCTGCTTATGAAGCCGCCAGATGCCTGCGCATTCCGGCACGCAAGTCAGCTGCTGATCCGCTCGGGCTGTCTAGTACCTTTCCGCCTGGGAAGAGGACGGCGGTCGGGTTTATAGCTGCTTGGCTGATCTGTGTTACCGTGGAGCCGCTCCATCTATGGCAGAGAAGGCACCGGTCAATGACCGCTGGGTGCTCCTGATTTCCGCATCGCGGCTCTCCGTACGGACAGCAGCTGGAAAACGGAAAAGTGTGGTCTTATGTGTGGCGGGAGCTGTATGGTGTGTCCGCATCGCGGCTCTCCGTATGGCTAGTAGCCGGATAACGGAAAAATGTGGTCTTATGTGTGGCGAGAACAGCCCGGTGTGGGAAATAGCGGGAATGAATGGATTTATTCTTGGCCAGAGTTCAGGTTCCCCCTCGATTGGCTGCGAATAAAACCACTAGTTCCCGCTATTTGAGTTCAACACGATCTCAGATTTCCCATAGCGGTAATAATGTCCGCTATATAAATGGCATTGAGCGTTCATACGCCGATTGTTGCACAGCTGAAGGACTCCAGCGCCGCAATGCTACGTCCGCCGGAGGGCGGGATGCTGATACAACCGCCGCCGAGACGTACGGCGAGGGCAGCGATGTTGGTTGCAGTACCAGATTCCAGTCCGCCAGAGGAACGAAGCTGATTGCGGCGTGAAAGCCTTCCGCCGACGGGAGACGAAGCTGATTGCGACGTGAAAGCCTTCCGTCGACGGGAGACGAAGCTGATTGCGGCGTGAAAGTCTTCCGCCGAAGGGCAGCGATGCTGATTCGGCGAAAAGGACTTCCGCCGAAGGCCAAAGCCGATTGCGGCGGGGCGACTCTCCACCGCGAAAGGCAATGGCGCTGATTGCACCTCCGATAGGAGTCCGGACAACGCCGCTGCCGGCTCCCTCCAGTACTTGCCGGCTCCGACCGACCCTATTGCCGATCGCTCCCTAAATATGAAGCCACCAGATGCCCGCGCATTCCGGCACGCGAGTCAGCTGCTCATCCGCCACTTGGCCGGCGAGCGCTTCGCCGAAGAAGAAGCGCGTCAGCTCCTCGGCTTCTTGGGCGTCCTTGAACGTATAGTCTGTCCTGAGCCAGGTGTGGGAAAAGCCGTATTGCTCTGCCAAGGCGGTGTAATAGGGCTGCAGGAATTCGTACACATGCGGGGTCTCGCAGCCGGTTCCCAAGGTTTCGATCAGGATGATGGTGCCATTCGAGCGCAGGACGCGCTTCATCTCGCTAATGGCTTGATCCAGATTGGCCAACCCGTCCGGAACATGCGCGTTCACGGAATACGACAGGCTCCAGCCGGAGACAACCATGTCGATGGAATCACTTGCCAAGGGAAGCGGGAAATGCGAGGAGACTTCCGTTCGCCAATTGCGCAGGCCAAGTGCGGCAAGCTTGGCTTCGGCGACGCGCAGCATGGCCCCGGACGCATCGAGCGCGACAAGCGAACGTGCTTGGCGGGCTATCGGCACGCTTAGTCTTCCAGTGCCGGCGCCGATATCCGCCACATCCAGTCCCCCGTAGGGTCGAATGGCGGCAATAGCCGGGATGATGTCCTGTTGACGGGAAACCATGCGGTCATACGTGTCGGCTTCGTGCAGGTAAATGGCATTGTGGTCTGGCATTGTGTGGGTCCTCCTCTTTTTTCGTCATGAACAATACAAGTGTAAAGGTTGACGCAGCGAGAAGGTCAAGCATAGCTCTAAGCACGAATAGGAAGGGCGTAGACCAGGTGCAGCTGTTCGTTCATCTGCTCATGCTTGGTGGCATAATCGTGCTGCTCGAACCACCGCAGCAGGCGGGATGCGCTTGGATAAGCCGAAGCATCAGCGGGGCTGGCAGACGATACTTCCTCGCGGACCATAAGATCGACAAGGCATATTCGTCCACGGGGCTTGAGAACCCTGCGCATTTCTTCCAGCGCCAGAAGCTGCTGCTCTTCGTTCAGATGGCGGAAGGCGAAGCATGTTACCACCAAGTCGAACTCCGCTTCCAGGTAAGGCAGGGCGAGGAAATTGCCCAGACGGGTTTCCAGGGCGGGGAATTTCCGTCGGGCTTCCTTCAGCATTTCCCTGGACTGGTCCACGCCTGCCATCTGCGCCCCCTTGGCTAACAGCTTGCCGGCAGCATTCCCTGTGCCGGTCCCAATATCCAATCCTCTCTCTCCAGCTATGGGCGCAAGCCACTGGACCGCCAGATCGAGAGCCCGTTCATAATCCCGATACTTCGCCGCCGACCCGCCAGCCACTTGCTCATCGTGGAACTTTGCCCTTTCGTCATAGTTCCATTGGTCCCGCCACGAAGCGCGCTCCTCTCTCAGTCTTCTGGAGGATTGCGCAAGCTGGTAAATATCCTCGATGGGAAGCTTGTCCGCTTGAAGCAGCATGTGGATCATACGATCGGTTGTTTCGATCATTTGCTTGTATTCCAGCCATTGGCGAACCATGACCGCGCGCTGCAGCTCGAGGTACCCCAGCAGCTCCTTCGGATGCCTGTTCTCCACATCGTCCAGAGCCTCGCGCAGCGCAAGGATTGTCTGCAGACGCCACACCTCCTGCTCGGAGAAGCGGCGGTAGCCGTTGCCCTCCTTCGCGGGGGCAATCAGCCCCTTGGACTCATAGAAGCGGATCGTTCTCGGCGTAATCTTCAATTGTTCGGCCACATCACTAATCTTCAATGTCGGCTTTTCCTCCTTCACGCTGTCTGCGCCGCCTGCCTGCCGCAATTGCTGCTGCGAACATCAAATGCAGCTGCAGTAAATTCGACGCAGAACGCCGTTATTGCCATAATCATGTATAATTATAGCATGCGGTCTAATCGGCAGCGGACCTGCGCAACATTCGGTGTAGAAAGGCTGTGAGCATATGAAGCTTTTTACTTATTTAGACGGGGAGCAAGACCAGCTGGGTATTCATACATCACATGGAGGAATACCTGCGGCAAAGGCATGCAGAGCCTACGGCATCGATCCGGTGTGGACCTCCGTTCATGACGTAATCGAAGGGGGAACCGCAGCGGTTGAACAGCTCAAGCAGCTGGCGGATCGGGTGCTCGCCGACGGGCGGCGCGACCTGTTGCTGGATGAAGCTGCGCTGACGTGGCGGCCGTGCGTGCCGCGCCCGGAAAAAATCATTTGTGTCGGACTCAATTACCGCAAGCATGCGGAAGAGACGGGGGCGCCTGTGCCGGACTATCCGATCTTGTTCAACAAATTTGCGAATGCGCTTGCCGGTCATCAGCAGGAGGTGACGCTGCCAAGCGTGTCGGAGCGTGTGGACTATGAAGCGGAGCTCACAATCGTGATAGGCAAGCGCGCCAAGGATGTATCCCGCGAAGAAGCGCTCGATTATGTGTTCGGCTACTGCACGGGCAACGACCTGTCAGCCCGCGATCTGCAGAAGCGCACAGCGCAGTGGATGCTCGGGAAGACGTGCGACGGCTTTGCGCCCATCGGGCCGTATGTCGTAACCTCGGACGAAGTGGGCAATCCGAACAGTCTGGAGATTCAGACGATGGTGAACGGGGAGCGCCGCCAGCACTCCAACACCGCGGATATGATTTTCCATTGCGATGAAATTGTCAGCTACATCTCGCGGCACATGACGCTGCAGCCCGGGGATCTCATTATGACCGGGACGCCGGAGGGGGTTATCATCGGCATGCCGAAGGAACAGCGGGTGTACCTCCAGCCGGGCGACGTAGTGACCGTTGAGGTGGAGAAGCTGGGAGCGTTGACGACCCGATTCGTTGCGGGGACTTGAGCAAGCGGTTGCGTGCAGGCCGGACATGTTCGCACTTGCATTTGCAAAGCCTGTATGTTGGAGCTTTTCCTTCACGGTGAGCAACGGATGAACAAGACAGCCGATAGAGCGGCGGAGGAAACAAGGCAGGCAAGCGATTGGCGGAGGTCGGCGGGGAAACGGAAAGACAGGCTGCTGTGTAAAAAGAAAAGACGAATGACATTCAAGCGAGCACGGAATGGAGGGAAATGCCAGCTGCGCGCCGCCGGACGGCAGGCGCATCGCATAGGTTGGCGAGTGGAGCGCATACGTTGAAAGGAGGACTTCAGGCATGGGAGAGGCCTATATTCTTTCGATTGATCAAGGGACAACAAGCACGCGGGCCATCTTGTTCAATAAACAAGGGGAACTGGTGCATATGGCGCAAACAGAATTTCCTCAGTACTTCCCCCAACCGGGATGGGTAGAGCAGGATGCAGAGGAAATTTGGCAGTCGGTGCGGGCGGTCGTCACTACGCTGCTGGTCGATCACAAGATCAAGCCGGAAGCCATTGCGGCAATCGGCCTAACCAACCAGCGGGAGACGGCGGTCGTCTGGGATCGTCACAGCGGCAAGCCGATTCATCGCGCCATTGTCTGGCAATCCAGGCAGACGAACGCCTTGTGCCAGGAGTTGAAGGAGAACGGTCATGAGCAGATGATCACAGAAAAGACGGGGCTGGTGATCGACCCGTATTTCTCGGCGACGAAAATCAAGTGGCTGCTGGACGAAGTGCCGGGAGCCCGGGACAAGGCAGAGCGCGGCGATCTGCTGTTCGGCACGGTCGATACTTGGCTCGTATGGCGCCTGACAGGCGGGCGCGTACATATTACCGATTACTCCAATGCATCTCGTACGATGCTGTACAATATTTACGAGCTCGCCTGGGATTTGGAGCTGCTTCGCCTTTTGGACATTCCGGCGGCCATGCTGCCGGAGGTGCGGCCCTCCTCGGGCATCTACGGCCATACCGAGGAGAGCTTGTTCGGACGGGCCATCCCGATTGCCGGCATCGCCGGCGACCAGCAGGCGGCATTGTTCGGGCAGGCCTGTTTTGAGCCCGGCATGGCCAAAAATACATACGGAACCGGCTGCTTCCTGCTGAAGCATACCGGTCAGCAGCCGGTTCGCTCCAAGCACGGCCTGCTGACGACGATTGCCTGGGGGCTGGACGGAAAGGTCGAGTATGCGCTTGAAGGCAGCGTCTTTGTAGCCGGTTCTGCGATCCAATGGTTGCGCGACGGCTTGCGCATGATCGACACCGCTGCCGAAAGCGAGGAGCATGCCGGCCTCGTCGCATCCGCCGAGGGAGTGTATGTCGTGCCCGCCTTTGTCGGGCTGGGCACCCCGTATTGGGACAGCGACGTGCGCGGCGCCGTATTCGGGTTGACGCGGGGAACGACGAAGGCGCATTTCATCCGGGCCACCTTGGAATCCTTGGCCTACCAGACCAAGGACGTGCTGGATGCGATGAAGGAGGATTCCGGCGTGCCATTGAAGACGCTTCGCGCCGATGGCGGCGCCGTGCAGAATCAGCTGCTCATGCAGTTCCAGAGCGATCTCATCGGCGTGCCGGTTGAACGGCCGACGACGCTGGAGACGACAGCGCTCGGCGCCGCATACTTGGCCGGGCTCGCCGTTGGCTATTGGCAGGACTGCGAGGAGATTGCCAGCCAGTGGAAGCTGGAGCGGCGATATGAATGCCGGATGGAGGAGCGGGAGCGCCACCGGCTGTATCAAGGCTGGAAACGTGCCGTTCAAGCAGCTGCAGCCTTCAAGGAAGAATAGCGATGCTGACGAGGGCCGGAGCTGCGGACAAGGTGGATCGGTGGGCACCTTTGGAGTCCTGCCGCGGTCCAGACAAGGAAGGTCGGCCCTTACTGCAGCATGTACGCAAAGGTGCCAGAGAGTGCGAACTGCCTTGTCTTGTCACAGCTATAGAGAAAGCAATCGACCGCAGCATGCCGTCTGCCGTAAGCATACGGGAATGCTGCGGTTTTGGTTTGCCAAGGAGACCGCGCAAGTGTCGTCTGCGAATCGCTCTCAGTCGATGCAGCGCGCTGTAACGTATAGTCCATCTCCATTACAATCTTTAACGAAAGGGCGGGGAAAACGATGACAGCATGGATGGATGGGAGAAAAAGACCGCTCCTCTTACACCGGATGGAGCAAACAGTCTTCGATGTTCTGATTATCGGCGGCGGCATTACCGGAGCAGGCATTGCCCTGGATGCGCAGTCCCGGGGGCTTGCCACAGCGCTGATCGATATGCAGGATTTCGGGGCTGGCACTTCAAGCCGTTCCACAAAGCTGGTGCATGGCGGGCTTCGGTACTTGAAGCAGCTGGAGTTCGGGCTTGTAGCGGAAGTAGGCAAAGAGCGGGCAATCGTGCATGAGAACGGGCCGCATGTGACGAAGCCCGAATGGATGCTGCTGCCCGTCTACAAGAACGGAACTTATGGACGGCTGGCCACCTCACTTGGCTTGCGTATGTATGACTTTCTGGCCGGCGTGCGCAGAGAAGAGCGCAGGCGCATGCTAAGCGCAGCGGAGACTCTGGAGCGCGAGCCGCTACTGCGACGAGATGGACTGCTGGGCGGCGGCTATTATGCCGAGTACCGGACTGACGACGCCAGGCTGACGCTGGAAGTGCTGAAAGCGGCCGTGCAGCGGGGGTGTTATGCTGCAAATTACGTGAAGGCAACGGGGTTTCTGTATGAGAATGGGCGCGCAGTCGGCATTCGGGCAGAGGATCAGCTTACGGGACGAAAGTACGAATGGAAAGCCCGCAAGCTGATCAACGCTGCCGGGCCTTGGGTAGATACTCTTCGCGAGATGGACCGCTCCAAGACAGGGAAGAGGCTGCTGCTGACCAAGGGGGTCCATCTGGTGTTCGACCGCCGCCGCTTTCCGCTGCGACAAGCTGTCTACTTCGATGTGCCCGACGGCAGAATGGCATTCGCCATCCCGCGTGCGGATAAAACTTACGTGGGCACGACCGATACCGTATATTCCGGCGAATTGACGCATCCGCGCATGACAGCAGAGGACCGCGACTATTTGCTGCGGGCCGTTCGCGCGATGTTTCCGGAATTGGCTTTAACGGCTGCTGATGTGGAGTCAAGCTGGGCGGGACTGAGGCCGCTCATCCAGGAGACGGGGAAAGGCCCTTCCGACATCTCCCGCAAGGACGAAATATGGCGGTCCCCGTCCGGGCTGGTCACCATAGCCGGCGGGAAATTGACGGGTTACCGCAAGATGGCCGAAGCCGTAGTAGATCAGTTAGCGGACGAAATCAAGAAGGAAACAGGGGTCAAGCTGGCTGCATGCCAGACGCGCCGCATGCCGATATCCGGCGGAGAGGTGGGCGGGGCGGCCCATTTCCCTGCCTATGTGCGGGACATGACCGAGCTTGGCAAGCGCTTCGGATTCACGGAGATGCAAGCGGAACGGCTGGCACAGCAGTTCGGGTCGAACGCTGAGCAGGTTTTTCGCTGCGGCGCATCTGTTGCGGATGCAGGAAAGGCGGAGCTTCGCGGCCTTCCTCTTGAATGGCTGGCCAGCCTGCTTTACAGCATGCAGGAAGAATTGGCGATGACCTGCTCGGACTTCTTCATTCGCCGGGTGGGGGCGCTCTACTTCGACCTTCAGGCAGTCTATCGCTATCAGGATGCCGTTGCTGCCATAATGGCCGAGTGGTATGGGTGGAGCGATGGGGAAAAGAAGAGACAGCTGGAAGAGCTTAATCTGCTGATGCATAACGCTATGATCGCGGCTGACAGCTGAAGTTCAGACAAGGCAGGGCAGCGGATCGGTCCATGGCGAGCCCAGTCCGGTGTGGCCGGATCGCGCTCTCGACAGGTGGAGCTGGGGATGGGAACTCCAGTGGGGAGAGGTTGGCGGGACCGTTCTGCTACCGGGGCGAATTCAGCTGCCGTGGAGCTGACTCCGACTCAGATGAGGCTTGCTGCAGGTCACATCGATGGATGTAGGAGAGTCATGTAAGATGTGACCGCCATATGACGATTTTCACTAGACACATGTACAAACCAATCGTTACCATGTAGGAGGAGAGAAAAATAGGAGCGGAGTGAATCGAAGATGCATAAAAGAAAAGCGATCATCCTGGCCGCGGCTTTCGCGCTGCTGACAGCATGTGCAAGCCCGCAACTCCCGGCAGAAGGGGAGCAGGAAGTGGCAGCAAAAAAAGTAAAGGTGACAGAGGTCGCCGCCATCACGATGGGCGAGGCGATTCGCGTAGATGCGGCCATTCAGCCATCTTCCCGAGTGGATATAGCCGCGCAGGTCAACGGGGAAGTCTTGGCCAAGCACGTCAGCGTTGGCGATTCGGTATCATCCGGCCAAACTCTGGTTGAGCTGGATCAGGCCGACTATCGGGCGGCATTGTCCCGGGCGCAGCTGGCCAAGGAGAAGGTGCTGCTGCAGCTGGAAAACTACAAGGTTCAGTTGAGAGAAAACAGTTCCGGCCAGAACACTGAGATAGATATGCTGCAGCTCAGCTTGCGCGAGGCGGATCTTAGCATTCAGGAGGCGAACCGCAATCTGCAAAAGGCTGTGCTCAAGAGCCCGATTGCCGGAGTCGTTGTCGATATGCCGGATCTGGCCATTGGCCAGCAGGTGAATCCTGGCCAGCAGCTCGTGCAGGTCGAGCAAATTGATCCGCTGCATGTTGAAGCTGCTGTGAAGGAAAAGGACTTGCAGCTCATCCAGAACAAGGAGAGCTTGTCGGTGTTTGTGCCGGTGCTCGGCCAAACTTTGGAAGCGGATGTCGTGTACTTGTCCCCGTCCGCATCCAGCCAACAAGGAAGCGGTTTTGCGTTGAAACTGAAGATTGACAATCCCGAAGGGGCGATTCGCCCGGGAATGAGCGCGCAGGTCATCCTGGATGATTCCCTGGCTCAGACGGTTTCGGCGGTGCCGATTGCTTCTGTGCTTGAAGAAGACGGCACAGCTTATGTGTACACCGTTTCGGAAGATGCCGTTGCCGTGAAGACACAAGTGGAGCTCGGCCGCAAGAACAAAGAGTATGCCGAGATCGTGGCCGGCTTGCAGGAGCACGACCGGGTCGTGTCGGTTGGGCAGAGCTTGCTGGCTGACGGTGACTCAGTCGAAATCGTTGAGTAAGGGGGCGCTATCGAGAATGATGAAAATGTTGTTGCAGCGTCCGCTTGCCGTGTTTTTGGTTGCCGTGATGGTGCTTGTATCCGGGGTTGTGTCAGCGTTCATGCTGCCCATCAAGCTGCAGCCTAATGTCAGTGCCCCTTTCCTGCTGGTCAGCGCCAATGTGGAGCAGGACACCGACCTGGACACGATGGAAAAGGAAATAACGATACCGCTCGAAACCTTGGTCAAAGGCCACAGCATCGTGAACAACGTGCAGGCGACGACCACCACGAAGCATGTGAATCTGCAAATCATCATGAAGGATTCTGCCACTGACGATGAAATCGGCAAGCTTCGGGAAGAGCTTAACCAACGGCTGAACGCTGTTCCGCTCGACTTGTCGGGCAGCGATGTCCGCCAGTTCTCCACGAGCGATAATGTGATTATGGTTATCGCCGTCACATCTGACGATCCGGCGCAGGACAAGGTGCGCAGCGAGCTGAAGGACAGGCTGGTGCCGGCGCTGCGGGAAGTGAACGGCGTCAGCAAAATCGAGCATACGCTCGATCAATATGAGGAGAGCTTCAAGTTTGAGCTCAAGCCGGACCAGATCAAGAGTCTGCAGCATGCGTCCCAATTGGTCGACGAGCTGCGAGGCAGCTTCGCCTCCCCGTTGCTCGGTACGCTGGAATACGACGGCAGCCAGTATCGGGTGCGCAGTGAAGCGTCGATTACCAGCATGGATGAGCTGATGCAGCACCGCTTCCAGAGCGGCGAGCGCCTCGCGGATGTGGCGGATGTTGAAATCGATATGATCGCCAATCACCGGTACACGATGATGAACGGCGAACCGTATTACGAGATTAACGTTTTCGCTACCGATTCGGCCAGCGAGGTCAAAGTGTCCCAGAAGGTCAACGAGGTGTTGAACCGCATGCAGGCCGATCAGCAGACCCGATGGGAGTACTTGTACGCCTGGGACGCTTCCGCGTTCATCGGCACCGCCATAAGCGAGCTCGTTGTCAATATTATGTTCGGTGCGGGTTTGGCGTCGATTATTCTGCTGTTGGTATTCCGCAATCTGCGCACGATGCTGATTGTCGGCTTCAGTATGCCGATCTGCATTTGCGCCACCTTGATTGCCATGTCTGTAGCCGGATACAGCCTGAACATTATCACGCTTATGGGCATTGGCCTCGGCACCGGGATGATCGTGGATGCTTGTATCGTGGTCATTGAGAACATATACCGCAAGCTGCAGGAGGGCGGAAGCCGTCTGGACGCTGTCGTGCAGGGGACGAAAGAAGTGTTCGCTCCGGTGCTGGCGTCGATACTGACGACAATCGCGGTGTTCCTGCCGATCTCCTTCATCGACGGCATGATCGGAGTGTTCATGAAGCAGCTGGCTCTCACGATAACTGTGTCGCTTGCCGCATCGCTGGTCGTCGCGCTGACGGTCATTCCGATTCTGGCGAACAAGTGGATGAAGCTGTCCGAGAAGGCGGAGAAGAAGGACAGCCGGATTTTGGTCTTTTACGAGAAGCTGCTTCATTATGTGTTGAGAAGAAGATGGCGCACGCTGCTTGGCTTCGTGCTCGCGCTGGTCGTCGCGCTCTATTCTCTGATTGCCTTTGTGCCCAAAGGCTTTATTCCGAATGTGACAGACCGCAGCTTGTTCATCAATGTTGAAGTCGATGAGAATATCGATTACGAGACGAATTTGCTGATGATGGACGCGACGGCCGAGGCCATGCTGCCCATTGACGGCGTCAAGGAAGTGCTGTATTGGGGAAACGACGAGAACACCTCCAGCGGCGCGTTCATCGTGCTGTTCGAGGATCGCGCGGATATGGAGCAAACCGACGATGAGATGACGGCGGAGATCAAAGCGACGATCGATCGGATGATTCCGTATTCCTTCTTGAGTATTGGAGCAGGGCAAGGAGATACCTCCGGCCAAATGTCGATCGCCTTGTCCGCTTCAACGATGCAGGACCTGGTCAGACACGTGCCGGCTGTGCAAGATGAAATCGAGCTCATTCCCGGCGTAACCGGTACAGAAGCGTCACTGACCGAAGGCAGCAAAGAATGGGTCATTCATTTCTCCAAAGAGCAGCTTGCCTACTATGGGATAAGCCGTCAGGAGGTCGAGCAGTATACGAGTCTGATTCTGAATGGCGTGCCGGAGATCGATGTATCGATGGACGGCAAGGACACGACCGCTTCGATTGTTTTCCCGGCTATCTACCGGCAGAGCTCGGATGGTCTGGCCCAGCTGCCGATCCGCAGCGATTTGAACCTGACGATTGAAGATGTCGCCCGGTTGGAGCAAGTCGATGCCGAAGCGAGCCGTGTTCGCCGCGACGGCGAGTATGAGCTGATACTCAGCATTTATTTCGATTCGGAGCAGCGCAATGCGGTCATCAGCCAGGTCACCAACTTTGTCAGCGCTTATCAGGGCGAGCTGCGCGCCTCCTTGTCAGGGACACAGCAGCAGCAACAGGAAGGGTTCGAGAAGCTCCTGATCGCTGTAGCCGTCTCGTTCGCCGCAGTGTTCCTGATCTTGACCATTCAGTTCAATCGCATGCGTCTGCCGTTCCTGATCATGTTCTCGCTGCCATTTGCGATGATCGGCGTCGCTCTGGGCTTCCTGCTGACTGGACGAACGTTCGATCTGGTAGCGATGATCGGCATTGTTATGCTGGTCGGCATCGTTGTCAACAACGCGATCGTGCTGATCGACTTTATCAACAAGCACCGTGCGGAATACGATGATGTGATCACGGCGGTAGTAGAGGGCGCCAAGCTAAGGCTTCGTCCGATCTTTACCACCACGCTGACTACAGTAGGCGGCTTGATCCCGATGTTTATCGGGGGAAGCGAGGCGTCTGAATTTCAGACGCCGCTCGCTACGGCTGTCATCTTCGGACTCACGTTCTCGACGTTTGTCAGCCTCGTGCTGGTGCCGGTGCTTTACTACTTCTTCGAGGGACGCGCTGACCGGAAAAAAGATAAGGCGGAGAGAAAGCTGCAAAAACAATTGAAGAAGCAAGAGAAGCTACAGCAGAAGCAGCAGCCTGTGATCGAGACCGTTTAAGCGCTTGAACCTGCGGTGCGTCTGTGCCGAAGGCACGGCGGGTATCGCGGTGCGACAGGTGCAAGCGTCGGCACCGTACAGAGTTGCGCCGAAGACACAGCGGGTATCGCGGTGCGGCAGGTGATGCGACGGCATTGTACAGTGGCCCATAACAAGGGACCAAGACAGCGGCCTGCCAGGACCGACAGGAGCCGCGGACTGGCTCGCTTGGCACACAAATGTCCTCCCCATCTGCAACGGGACTGCAGGCGGGGAGTTTTTTTTGAGTTTGGGAGCACTCTTCGGCTCAGGGCGCAGGGGGGACCTGATTAGCGGGAATGAACGGTCTTATATCAGGAACTGAGTCAGGGTGCGTAAAAATTACGGAACTTATTGGTCCTAAATCCACCCAGCGCGCATGTTGTCTGCTCATTAGGCCAGTATAAGACCATTTTTTTCCGCTGTTTACACCGAAGCCGTATTTTCGAAGCGGATAAGACCACTTTTTCCCGTAAAATTAAACGGCTAAATGCGGCGCGCTAGGACACCCGTATATGTTCCATGCACCATGCAGAAAAAAGGGCCGGTTATGGCCCATCCGCAGCGTCGCCGTTTTTGGCGATTTCCTCCTCAATCAGCTGCTCCAGCTTGCGGATACGCCGTTTCTCTTTGCGGCGCAGCTCTCGGATCTCGCCTTGCAGCGCCTTGTGCGTGGAGAATACCATAAGCAGCAAAATCACGGCAAATGGCAGCGCAATCGTAATCGATGCCGTCTGCAGCCCGTTCAGTCCGCCGCTAAGCAGCAGCGCCGCCGCAATAGCCGAGACGAGCAGTCCCCAGATCAGCTTGACGCTGGTTTTCGGGTGCAGGACGCCCCGACTGGTCAGCATCCCGAGCACGAACGTGGCGGAATCGGCTGACGTGACGAAGAACGTCAGGATCAACAAGGTAGCAATCGTCACCAGGATCGTGCCGAGCGGCAGCTGCTCCAGAGTAATGAAGAGCGCCGAGGTAATGTCCGCATCCACGGCCTCGGCAATGTTTCGCCCTTCGAATATTTCGAAGAACAATGCCGTCCCGCCGAAGGTTGAGAACCAAAGCATGCTCAACGCTGTTGGCACAAAGAGCACGCCCATGACAAATTCGCGGATGGTGCGGCCTTTCGAAACGCGCGCAATGAAGCTGCCTACGAATGGCGCCCAGGATATCCACCACGCCCAGTAGAAAATCGTCCAGGCGCCAACGAACGTTCCCTGGGAGAACGGCGTCATGCGGAAGCTCATCTGGATCAGCTCTCCCAGATAGCTGCCGATCGTTGTTGTGAAGGCATCGAGGATGAAAAAGGTGGGCCCCGCCAGGATGACGAAGGCCAGCAGCAAAAACGCGACGGCCAAATTCAAGTTGCTCAAATAGCGAATGCCCCTGTCCAGCCCGGTTGAGGCCGAAATGAGGAACAGGATGGTCACGGTAAGGATGATGAGCAGCTCTACGAGCCGGTTTTGCGGAAAATCGACCAGGTAGCTCAGCCCCCCGTTGATCTGCATCGCGCCTAGCCCCAGCGAGGTAGCCACGCCGAACGCGGTGGCAATGGCGGCGAGGCTGTCGATCCCTTTGCCTAGCGGTCCATGGACCCGTTCGCCGAGCAAGGGATAAAAGGTCGAGCTGATCAGGCCGGATCGCCCTTTGCGGAATTGGGCATAAGCCAGGCTGAGCGAAATGACCGTGTAGATGGCCCACGGCTGCAGTCCCCAGTGAAAGTATACGTAACGCAGGGACGTTCTGGCCGCTTCAATCGTCTCGCCCTCCAGCCCTTCCGGGGGAGAAAGGTAGTGGTAAATCGGCTCCGCCACTCCCCAGAAGACCAGGCCAATCCCCATGCCAGCCGAGAACAGCATAGCCAGCCAGGTGAAAAAAGGATACTCCGGCTCATCGTCGTCCTGTCCAAGCCGGATGCGTCCAAACGGCCCAAAGGCCAGAATAAAGGCAAAAACCAGGAAGACGAAAGTAACCATCAGATAAAACCAGCCGAATGTCATGGTGATGAACGCAAGCGCCGCATTGGCCGCATCGTTCAGTTCCTCGGGAAACAGAAAGCCCCATAATACGAAGATCCCGACAATGCAGACAGACAAGTAGAAGACCGCGCCTAATCGATCCTTCTGTTCGCTTGGCATGTGCCCAATCCCCCTTGATCGCCAAATCTGTATGTAATCGTACAGCCATCCTAGTATGCCGCCAATTTCCAGAGTTTATGAAACATGGGGCATGCCAGCCATGTAGTCACGCAACCAACCCGATACGAGGACGAAGAGGACATGCAAATGAAGAGAAGTTTGGGAGTTTGTGTGGCGGCAGGGGTTAAATCGTGTTACTATTTATATAATTTGTGCTACATAGAGCGGGAGTGAGAGAGAAATGGAACTTTATAGAAAAATAGGGCTGCTGCTGGCGGTCGTTACGCTGCTTGCTGCGGCAAGCGGTTGTTCCGAAGCGGACAAGGGCGGAGAGCTCCCCTTGAAAGAGGAGTTAATCTTGGCCATAGGCGGGGAACCCGAGGAAGGGTTCGACCCGACAACAGGATGGGGGCGCTACGGCTCGCCTCTATTTCAAAGCACGCTGTTCAAGCGGGACCATGAGATGAAGCTCGTGCCGGATCTGGCTACGGACTATTCGATTAGCGAGGACGGTTTGCGCTGGACAGTAACTCTTCGGGAGGATGTTCTCTTCACAGACGGAGAACCGCTCACGTCAGCGGATGTCCAGTATACCTTCGAGCAAGCGGCATTGAGCGGCTCGACCATCGATCTAAGCAATCTCATGGCAGTGGAGGCGCCGGAGCCGTACACCGTTGTGTTCCGGTTGGCGGAGCCGCAGTCTGCTTTTCTCCACATGCTTGTAGCTACGGGGATCGTACCGGCGCATGCGCATGACGAGCGCTACGCCCGGCAGCCGATCGGCTCGGGACCGTACAAGCTTGTTCAGTGGGACAGAGGACAGCAGCTGATCGCGGAAGCGAATCCGGACTACTACGGGACGCAGCCGAATTTCAAGAAGCTCGTATTCCTGTTTCTTCCCGAGGATGCGGCGTTTGCGGCGGCTCGGGCGGGACAGGTTGATATCGCTGCCATACCGCCGGCCTTCAGCAAGCAAGAGGTGCCAGGCATGCGCCTGGAAGCGATCCGCAGCGTAGACAATCGCGGCATCATGTTCCCTTATGTCCCGGCAGGCGAGGAGACCGCTGCAGGGTACCCGATCGGCAACGATGTCACGGCGGATCGGGCAATTCGGAGGGCGATCAACGTGGCGCTCGACCGGGCAGCTCTGGTAGACGGCGTCCTGGAGGGCTACGGCACCCCCGCCTATACGCTGAATGACGGCTTGCCCTGGTTCCAGGAGGAGGCAGTCATCGAGGACGGCCGTCCGGAGGAAGCGCAGAAGCTGCTGGCCGAGGCGGGCTGGGTCGATACAGACGGCGATGGCGTGCTGGAGAAAGGCGAGCTGCAAGCAAGGTTTCGCCTCTTGTATCCGGCCGGCGACGTCACCAGACAATCGCTGGCGCTTGCGGCCGCGGACATGATTCGGCCGATTGGCATCGAAATGGAAGTGGAAGGCAAGAGCTGGGACGACATCCGCAAGCAAATGCATGCGAACGCAGTTCTGCTGGGCTGGGGCAGTCATGATCCGCAGGAGATGGCGGCCGTTTATGGCAGCTCCTTCCGCGGTGTGGACTTTTTCAACCCCGGTTATTACAGCAATATGGCGGTCGATGCGTATATGCGCGATGCGCAGCATGCGACTAGTGAAGAAGAGGCGATTGCGTTCTGGAAAAAAGCTCAGTGGGACGGCACCACCGGCTTGAGCGCGAAGGGAGACGCGCCTTGGGCATGGCTGGTCAATTTGGACCATCTGTACCTGGTCAAGGAGGAACTGGATATCGGCCGGCAGCAGATCCATCCGCACGGCCACGGCTGGCCGGTAACGGACAATATTGAGGAATGGCAGTGGCGATGATGCGTTTCCTGCTGTCCTTTGCGCTGGCCAAAGGCGTCCGGCTTTTATTGCTGCTTGCAGCTGTCAGCGTGATTTCATTCGGGCTCATGGAGCTGTCGCCGATCGATCCAATCCAAGCCTATATTGGCGCAGATATGATGCGCGTCGGCGAAGCCCAGCGCGAGGCCATCGCAGCATATTGGGGTCTGGACCGGCCGCCGCTCGAGCGGTTTGGACGATGGCTGGGCTCGCTGCTGCAAGGAGATCTGGGCGTCTCGATGATCTACCGGATGCCTGTGGCGGAAGTGCTGGCAGAGAAATTCGTTGCGTCCATGTGGCTGATGGGGGCGGCTTGGCTGCTTTCGGGCCTGATCGGCTTCGGCGCGGGCGTGCTTGCCGCGATGAAGCAGGGCAGCTGGATAGACAAAGCGATTCAGTGGTACTGCTACACACTTGCCTCAACGCCGCCGTTCTGGCTGGCCATCCTGCTGCTGCTGGCCTTCTCCGTATGGCTTGGCTGGTTTCCGGTTGGCCTTGGCGTTCCGGCCGGTCTGCTGCGGGAGCAGGTGAGTGTGTGGGACCGCCTTCACCATATGGCGCTGCCGGCGCTGACGCTGAGTCTTGTCGGCATCTCCGCGATTGCGCTCCATACCCGCCAGAAGCTGATCGAGGTGCTGGAGAGCGACTATGTGCTGTATGCGCGTGCGCAAGGAGAACGCGGTTGGCTCCTCGTCCGGCGGCATGGCTTGCGGAATATCGCGCTGCCAGCCATCAGCCTGCAGTTCGCCTCCTTCAGCGAGCTGTTCGGCGGAGCGGTCCTAGCTGAGCAGGTGTTCGCTTACCCGGGGCTTGGACATGCAACGGTTGAGGCCGGTCTGCGCGGCGATGTTCCGCTGCTGCTCGGGATCGTCCTGTTCAGCGCAGTGTTTGTGTTCTGCGGCAATGCGCTTGCGGACTTGCTCTACCGTCTCGTTGATCCGCGCACGAGGGGGGAGAAAGCATGGTGAACGGATCTGATCGGAACAACCAGTCCGACTTGGCCGATTCCGCCAATTCGTCCTCCGGCAGCGCCGGCTTCCCCGTAGGGAGAAGATCGAGCGGCTCCACGCCGCAGGGAGAGGAACGGCCGAACCACTCGCAGGTGGAGGAACGCCCTTTGTCCCGAATGGTGCAGGTTTGGATGCGGTTGGCTGGCCCAGTCCTCATTCTGCTGCTGTTCGGATGCGGCGCGTGGTGGGCGAGCGGCCAGTCGGTTGCAAGCGAGCTTGGGCTGCGCAATCTGCCGCCGTCGCTTGCGCACTGGTTCGGCACAGACTGGCTGGGAAGAGACATGCTGATCCGCACGCTGCAAGGCTTGAAGCTCAGCCTGCAGGTTGGCATTGCCGCCGGCTTGCTAAGCACGGCCATTGCCGCCATCCTCGGCTTGCTGGCGGCAGCGGGAAGATGGGCCGACCGTGCGGTTTCCTGGCTGATCGATCTGTTTTTGAGCGTGCCTCATCTGGTGTTGTTGATCCTGATTTCCTTTATGCTTGGAGGAGGCGCGAAGGGTGTGCTGCTCGGCGTGGCCCTCACCCATTGGCCAAGCCTGGCGCGGGTAATTCGGGCCGAAGTGATGCAGCTCAGGCAGGCGGAATATGTTCAAGTGTCCCGCCGCCTCGGCAAAAGCCGCTTGTGGATCGGCCTGCATCATCTGATGCCGCATCTGGCGCCGCAGCTGTTGATCGGTCTTCTGCTGATCATCCCGCATGCCATTCTGCATGAAGCAGGCGTCACCTTTCTCGGATTAGGGCTCTCCTCGCAGCAGCCGGCAATCGGCATCATTCTGGCCGAATCGATGCGGTATTTGTCGACAGGCATGTGGTGGCTCGCCTTGTTCCCCGGACTTAGCCTGCTGATTGTTGTGCGCTGCTTCGACCGGCTCGGCGATACGCTGCGCCGACGGATAGATCCCCGGCATGCGCATGAATAGACGTATTATACCAAGGTGGTGATCATCCGATGACCTTGCTGGAAGTGAACGACTTATCCGTGTCTTTTGTGCAAAATGAAGGCTGGTTTCGGCGCCGCCGCATGCCTGTGCTGCAGCAGCTGCGGCTGACAGTAAATACAGGAGAGGTTGTCGCTGTGCTTGGCGCGAGCGGAGCGGGCAAGAGCTTGCTGGCGCACGCCATTCTGGGCATCCTTCCGCGTCACGCGGAGGTGAGCGGGTCGCTTCTGTACGCGGGCGAACGGCTGACACCGCAGCGGCAGGCGGAGCTGCGCGGCCGGGAAATCGCGCTGGTGCCGCAGTCTGTCACCTATCTCGATCCGCTAATGCCTGTTGGCCGGCAAGTCCGGCATGCCGTGAAGCGAGGCGACAAGCGCGAGGCGCAGCGGGAGAGCTTCCGGCGGTATCGGCTCGGCGAGAAGGTCGGGCGGCAGTACCCGTTCCAGCTGTCGGGCGGCATGGCCCGCCGCGTGCTCGTTGCCGCAGCGACTGCCAGCGGCGCCCGGCTGCTGATCGCAGACGAGCCTACGCCGGGGCTGGACCCGGCGGTGATGCGCGAGGCGCTCGGACGGTTCCGCGAGTTGGCGGACGAGGGCTGCGGCGTGCTGCTCATCTCGCATGACATCGCTTCAGCCCTGACCATTGCCGATCATGTCGCCGTCATGTATGCCGGGACGATCGTCGAAATTGCGCGCGCCGCCGATTTCACAGACGAGCCTGCGGGTCTGCGCCATCCGTATACGCAGGCGCTTTGGCGCGCGCTCCCGCAAAACGGCTTCGCCCCGCTTGCGGGAGCGCCGCCGCAGCCCGGCGAGCTGGCGCACGCTTGCGCCTTCGCGCCCCGCTGTCCCGCCGCGACCGAAGCCTGCTTGCACGAGCTGCCGCCGGCGCGCGAGCTGCGGCATGGCCTGGTGAGGTGTATCCATGCTTCTTGAAACACGAGACGTCAGCTTTCGTTATGACAGGGAAGGCGACTGGCTGCTGGAGCGGGTGAACCTGCGCATCGCAGCAGGCGAAATCGTCGGACTGACCGGGCCGAGCGGTGTCGGCAAGTCGTCCCTGGCACGGTTGCTCGCCGGGTATGCGAAGCCCGGGCAAGGCGAGATTGTGCTGGACGGCAAGCCGCTGCCAGCGTCCGGCTGCCATCCGGTCCAGCTTGTGCTGCAGCATCCGGAGAAGGCCGTCAATCCGCGCTGGCGCATGCGGCGCATCCTGCGCGAAGGCTGGGAGCCGGATGCGGAGCTGTGCCGGATGCTCGGCATTGCCGGGCAGTGGCTGGACCGTTGGCCGAACGAGCTGTCCGGCGGCGAGCTGCAGCGTATATGCGTAGCCCGCGCGCTTGGACCCGGCACGCGGTTTTTGATCGCCGACGAGATGACGACGATGCTGGATGCGCTGACCCAGGCGCAAATCTGGGCGGCGGTTATGCAGATGGCAGAAGCGCGGCGTATGGGCGTGCTCGTTATTAGCCATGACGCTCACTTGCTCAAGCGGCTTTGCAGCCGCACGCTGGACATGGATGAGATTCAGGGCCGCTGACTGTCCGCTTCGCCCCGAATCCGGTCAGCCGGCGACAACAGGCCGAATACAGCAGCCCACGGCATGGCAGACAAGCCATGCGAACGGCCGCGAACAGGAGGAGGGATAATCTTGGAGAAGGACGCATTAATCCGCTTCGGCGTTTCTATGCCGGAGGAATTGATGAAGCAATTCGACCGCTACTTGCTGGAACAGGGGTACACGAACCGATCGGAAGCGATTCGCGATCTCGTGCGCCGGGCCATGCTGGAGACTGGGCGTCTGAAGTCCGACCAGCATGTAGCCGGCACCATCGTACTGGTGTATGACCACCATGTGCTCGATTTGCCGCTTACCCTCATGGAGCTGCAGCACAATTATCATCATCACATCAACTCGAATATGCACGTCCACCTGAACCACGATCAGTGTCTGGAAGTGATCGTTGTGCGCGGGCAGCTCGGCAAGCTGCGCGAGCTTCATCAGCGCATGCAGGTGCTGAAGGGCGTTACCTATGCCGAGCTCTCCGTCACCTATGCAGACGGCGAGGCGCACCCTGAACATGCCCATTCGCATTCATCGCAGCCAATGGGTGAGCCCGATCATGAACAGCAGGCCAAGGATGAAGGCGAACGTCGCTGATCGTTCATGCCCGTCGCCGTGGCTTTCCGGGATCAGCTCCTTATAGACGACGAACAGCATTGCCCCTGCCGCGAATGCGAGACCATACGGCACGATGCCATGGAAGCTCTCGGAGAAGTGAAGGCCGGCCAGGGCGGCGGCCCATTCCAGGACGCCGGTCAGCGCGGTGAGCAGGAAGGCCTTCACCCGGGAAATTTGCTGCGTGATCAGAAACAGCGCAATCAGGAATCCCTCCGGAACGTTTTGCACGCCGATTGCGAAGGAGACCAATGTGCCCAGCTCCGCGTCGCCGCTCGCATAGCTTACCCCTACGGACAACCCCTCAGGCAAGTTGTGAATGCCCATGGCAACCAGAAACAGCACAGCCCGCGACTCATCCAGCACCGGGCGGGCATGATCGAAATCGGCATGGGGGAGCAGCAGCTCCAATAAGGTGAGCACCAGCGTCCCGAGCAGAATGCCGATGGTCAGTACATAAAAATTGGACAGCTTCATGGCGGAAGGGATCAGCCCGTAGGTGGAAGCGGCAACCATGATCCCCGCCGTGTAAGCGAGCAATATATCCTTGCCGCGATGCGAAAGATGGCGCAGCGCCATGACAGGCAAAGCCCCGATCGCCGTCGCCATAGCGGCTGCACCGATTTCGAATGAAATGGAACCCATAACTCCTCCTTGCCCAATCTTCATCTCCGTTTTTTCGGCTTTAGCCCAGAAGCCTTCTCCTTCCTTCCGTATCCAAGCCTACTATGAAAGAATATGTACAAGTATGGAAAAAATGAGTGCGATCCGCTGATCGATATGACAAACATCATATAGCCTCACTGACGTTTATGACTTATACGCCTCGCGTGGATTTCCTATACTAAGAGAAGATACTTGCACAGGGGCATACTACGTCCTTCTGCAAAAGACAACGGAGGAGGAACTAACTCGATGGCCCAATCCAAAACGATGGAGCTGAAGCGAGCGGTCGCCCCATTCGAGCAAATTGACCCGAAGGCGAGCATCAAGCAGATCGCCAACACGATTCCGCCATTGCTTGTGCTCTGGGCGGCAGCGTACTTTAGCCTGTCTGTCTCCTATTGGCTGACCTTGCCTATCGTCATCGCCGCTGCCGGCTTTATGGTGCGGACCTTTATTTTGTTTCACGACTGCTGCCATCAATCTTTTTTCAAGAACAAGCTGGCTAACGATATACTTGGAACGATTACAGGCGTCCTGACATTGGTGCCTTACGAACAGTGGAAGCGGAGTCATTCGATCCACCACGCTACAAGCGGCAATCTCGACAAGCGCGGCATTGGCGATGTCTGGATCATGACCGTGCAGGAATATGCGGACGCTTCGCTCTGGACGAAAATCAGATACACGATTTATCGCCACCCGCTCGTGCTGTTCGGACTCGGCCCGATTGCGCTCTTCCTGATTCAGCATCGCTTTAACGACAAGGGCGCGCGCCGCAAGGAACGGTGGAATTTGTACCTGACGAACATGTTGATCGCCGGTCTGTACAGTTTGCTGATCTGGCTCGTCGGCTGGCAGGCGTTCCTGCTCATTCAGGCGCCGATCTTTTATCTGGCAAGCGTTATGGGCATCTGGCTGTTCTACGTGCAGCATCAGTTCGAGGACTCCTACTTCGAGAATGAAGAGGAGTGGAGCTATGTGCAGGCCGCAGTAGAAGGGAGCTCCTATTACAAGCTGCCTCGTCTGCTGCAATGGATCAGCGGCAATATCGGCTTCCATCATGTGCATCATCTGAGTCCGCGCGTGCCGAACTACAACCTGGAGAAGGCGCACGAAGCGGCTCCGCCGCTGCAGATGGCGACGACGATTACGCTTTCGACCAGCCTGAAGGCGCTCCGTTACCGGCTGTGGAATGAAGAGACACGGACATTCATGAGCTTCCGCGAAGCGAGAGCCTATCTGGTTAAGAAGCGAGAGGCGCAGGCGCGTTCGGAGGCGATTGCCCTGGCAGCTCAAGCGGAAGAAAAAGCCCCGGCAGCTGCCGGGAAGTCCAGACTTGCGGCTATCCGTCCCGGCCTGCAAGGGGACTAGCGGCGTCCTGCTTTTGTGATACAATAGAGACAGCAAGAGAAGGGAAGGGGATCGGGATTGTTGAACTTAGGTGAATTGTCCCGCCGCAATACGGGGCTCAGTCCGTATGTGTGGGTCGTTTTTTACATCCTTCCTTTCTATTTCATCTTTCGCTCCACTTCGCCGTATACAATCGCCATCGGCATTACGCTGATTACCGTGTTTTTTATCTGCTATGTGCTGTCCTTTGTTTCCAAGGGATGGCTTGTTTACTTTTGGACCAGTGTGCAGGTGGCGATCTCGGTCGCGATGAGCCTGATATACGGCTATGTGTATTTCTCGCTGTTCTTGGCCTTTTTCATCGGGCATTTGAAGAACCGCGTCGCCTTTATCACGCTGTATACGATCCATCTGATCAGCACGCTCGTCACAATCAACTACGGGTTCGTCACGCAAAACCAGATGATGATCACCCAGCTGCCGTTCGTCTTCCTCAGCCTGATCGCCGTTGTGCTCCTGCCTGTCAGCACGTACAACAAGAACAAGGAAGACCGCCTGCAGGGCCAGCTGGACGATGCCAACAAGCGGATCTCCGAGCTCGTCAAGCTCGAGGAGCGTCAGCGGATCGCCCGCGACCTGCACGACACGCTCGGCCAGAAGCTGTCCCTGATCGGACTGAAGATCGATCTGGCGTCCAAGCTGATCAGCCGCAACCCGCGCCAGGCGAAGGCCGAGCTCAAGGACGTGCGGCAAACCGCGCGCGTCGCGCTGCAGGAAGTGCGGGAGATGGTGACGCAGATGCGCGGCAGCAAGCTGGAGGATGAGCTGTACCGGATTGAGCAGATTCTGAAGGCTGCCGACATCGCCTTCGCGCTCGAAGGCGATCCGAAGCTGACCAACACCTCGCTCATCGCGGAGAACGTCATCAGCATGTGCCTGAAGGAAGCTGTTACCAACGTCGTGAAGCACAGCGAGGCCAAGCACTGCCGCATCGAGCTGATTCCTTCCCGCACGGAGCTTGTCGTGCAGGTGCAGGACGACGGGGTGGGCATCCCGCCCGGCGTCAATCACTTCCGCGGGAACGGCTTGCGCGGCATGCGCGAACGGCTTGAATTCGTGAACGGCAGCCTGGAGATCGTGTCCGGTCAGGGTCAAGGCCACGGAACGCTGATCAAGATGAAAGTGCCATACGTATCGGTCAAACCGAAGGAGGGAGAAGGAGAATGATTCGCATCGTCATAGCGGAAGACCAGAAGATGCTGCTCGGGGCGCTGGCCGCGCTCATCGACCTGGAAGACGACATGGCCGTAGTCGGCCGAGCCGGAAATGGCGAGGACGCCGTCAGGCTCGTGCGCGAGCTCGAACCGGACGTCTGCATTATGGACATCGAGATGCCGCGCATGAGCGGCCTGGAAGCGGCCGAGGCGCTGAAGGGATGCAGCAGCAAGCTCGTCATTCTGACCACCTTCGCCCGTCCCGGCTACTTCGAGCGCGCCGTCAAGGCCGGTGTCGACGGTTACCTGCTGAAGGACAGCCCGAGCGAGGAGCTAGCCAGCTCCATTCGCAGTGTGGTGGCGGGCCGGCGCATCTATGCTTCGGAGCTTGTCGACGAAGCGTACAGCGAGGTCAACCCGCTGACCGAACGCGAGAGCGAAGTGCTCGTGCTCATGGCCGACGGCAAGAACACGAAGGAAATCGCCAATCAGCTCTTCTTGACTACCGGCACCGTCCGCAACTATATCAGCGTCATTCTCGACAAGCTCGATGTCACCAACCGCATCGAGGCGATCAAGCGGTTCAAGGAGAAGGGCTGGTTTAAGTGAGGGGAAGAGACAATCTATTGGAGAGCTTCTCAAGCGTTGCTGCTTCTTTGTCTCTGCATTCCGCCAACGAATCGATAATTTTTTGAAGCAGGCGCGTATCCTTTGAAATGCTGTATTTGATCGTAAGATTTCTTATTGCGACCATGGCTTTCTCTAATTCTTGCAATGAATCCAGAATGTGTGGTTCGATCTCTACGTTCATTGTTGCATGCAAAAAACGAGCCTTTCTTACCAAGCATTTTTTATGTTCATACAGTACGCTGACCGGTCTATAATCAATAGCAGTTTGGTTGCGGGATAGAGCAGAATAGTATTCCATTACTTTTCCATATGTACGGATGCCATAAACCATGGCAGCATCATGATGCAAAGGATTGGTCGATGCAAGGTAGTTGGACAAGCAGATAGTGAATCTCTCCATGTTAAATTCGGGGATGCTATAGTTAACGTCATACTTTAACAATCTAGCATATTTGGACCAGTAATAGTGATGCTGCACACCGTAGAAAGCTTGTAGCATTTGCTCGAAGCTAACCTCACAGGTATTATAGGTGTCTGTTGTATAAAAGCGTGCAAGAAAATATGCTTTCTCCAGGTTATATCCAAAGATGAGCATATTTGTATCCATATGCGTTTTTTGATAGTAAATAGACGGCTCCATCTCATACTCGTTTGCAACCAGTTCCACATAATAGCCTTCATTCAGCTGATCCTTCAAAAAAGTCAAGAGTCCACCTTCATAACGTTCTATAAACGTTCGGTGGAATCTTTGAATATCCAAAAAGTCTTCATAGATTGACGTGAATGTTTCGTGGCAAAAATCCAGCTGTGATTCTCTGTTTGTACTTAAATCCAGGGGACACTGCAGTTGTATGAAGTTATGTGAGAACCAAGGTTCAAATGTACTCGAATTCCCGCACTCCAGATCGATTATGGATAGCATATTGGCATGATGAATATAGGATGCGATCGGAGGAGTGAAAACGTCTAATTGCATTTCCATCTGAAAACCTCCTGTTAATTTGAATGGAATGGCGGGTTATTGTTTTGTGCAGATGATATAATAACGGCCTTTTTCGTCTTTGAAACCAAATTCTTTTTCTGCCTCGTAGAAATGAATGTCATGGAAGTTTGCTGATTCGAGCGCTTCAATTATCTCAGGTTGCGTGTAGCACTTTTCTACGATGGTGATATCCATGCGCTCCCAATGATTTCTGAATGCAAAGAGTGTGACGTTATTCGTTCCGATTCTTGAGTTTGGATCGTATGCCATCCGGTCGATACATACATGGTCAGGTTGAATAATATGGAAAACTTTATCGTTCCAACGCTCTAAATATCCGGCCTCCATGTTTAGATCAAAGAGGAATTTGCCGTGTTGCACCATGCGATCGGAAATGTTCTTGAAAACAGCTTTTAGATCTGCAAAATCGACGATATGGTTAAGACTGTCGAAAAATGAGCATGCCGCATCGATCTTCTGGCTTGTATTCATCGGTAAACGGATATCTTGAACATGGAATTGTCCTTGGGGACAGTTCATTTGTGCATAGCGGATCATTTCATGCGATCCGTCAATGCCAATGGAGGCGAATCCTTCCCGTTCAATTAATTTCAACAGTTGTCCTGTTCCGCAACATACATCCATGACAAGACTGCCGCGGGGCAAATCTTTCAAAAGCCTATTTTTCACAATAGGCAGAACTTTCCTAGCTGACGTTCTTCCCCAGTACTTATTCCAAAACCAAGCATAATGATCGTATACATCGTAGTTGTTTCCTCCGATTTGCTGATCTGCTGATCGATTCATAGTATCCTCCCTGATTGATAATTTAGAAATTCTTTTCCTCATGAGTCCAAAGCTTCTTCATTTCCATACAATTCTCCAGCAAGTTATCCAAAGTTCCCTGAGATGCCACTTTTCCATCCTTAAGCACAATGATCCAATCTGCATGTTTCAGGCATTCTTTTCTATGCGATGCAACTAAATAAGTGTTCTCTCCCTTGTGTTGGGCGATTCTTCTCCATAGTGTTCTTTCGGTGACCATATCAAGTGCGCTGGATATATCATCCATCACATAAAGCTCCGCTGGTTGTGCGAACATTCTTGCTATGCTTGCTCTTTGTTTTTGTCCTCCGGATAAAGTAGTTCCATTGGGCCCGACAATAGTGCGTAGTTTCTCAGGGAACAGCTCCAGATCTTTTTCTAATACAGCAAGAGAAGTGGCTTCATTGATGTTCCTTGCGGTTTCCCTATCATCAAACAGTATATTTTCTTCCAAGGTCCCGCTAAATAGCGTGGCCACTTGAGGGGTATAAGCAGAGATTGGGGGAGTGAAAAAAGATATTGGCTGATTAACTTCTTGGTCATTCCATAGTATTGTTCCGCGCTGCTTGGGAAGATGACCAAGAAGCACCCGCAATAATGTCGTTTTGCCAGAACCGATTTTACCCGTAATGACTGTGAAAGTTCCTCTTCTGATTTGTAAGGAGACATCGCTTATTCCTTTATTCGTTTCGGAATATCGAAAGGTTAAGTTATTCACCTTCAGCATGCGAAGAGGAAGATGCTGTCTGTGACTGTGTTGGCGTGAGATGTCGGGCGTTTCTTCGTTCAAGTACAACGGCGTATGATGAACTAGTTGATGAGAATCCGGAGTTGCAAAAACATTTGCCATTCTCTTGAAAGATACGCCTGTTTGCTTATAGTGAGCCAAGAAATTCCCGAAAAACTGGGTGAAATCTGTAACGAAGGTCAGGTAATACATAAATAATGCGATATCACCAACAGTAAAGGAACCATTTCTTACTGATCCCGCCGAGAGAATCAGGATCAAGCCAGTGCCGATATTGATCGTGTTCGAATAAATAGAATCAAGAAGTTGGGTCAGTACTTTATCTTTGATGTCTGTCTTGCGGCGTTCCTGGTTTTTTTGATCGAAACGATCAAGAACCCGGCTTTCAGAGGCAGCCATCTTGAATATTTGGGATAAGTTGGCGATCTCATTAATCATAGAGGCGACAGATGAAGCAGCGCGCCGGTTCTCCATTCTGTACTTTTCAATTTTTCGATTGGCGAAATTAGTTATGATGATGATTAAAATGAGAGGGATAAAAACCAGTGAAGTAATTCTTGCATCGATCATAAAGAGCAGAATGAATGATACAGTGGCGAACAGAAACTTGCCGATCACATCCAAAGTCCAGCTGATTGAATTCTCTGCTTGTTCAGCATCATCCCGAAATCTGACGATGGAATCTCCCGTATGCAATTTTCCTTGATGGCTATGCAATATATAGTCTAGGAGGTTCTTGCGGATTAATGAGCTTATGGAAAATCTGTGCAGTACATCAGTAAAAACCCCGGTGATAACAAGTAATATACGCGCAGAGGCGATACCAATAATGAAGGCGATAAAAACAAGAATGGCGGATGAGCTCATGCCATCGTCAAGCTGGTTAAAGAAATCTCTAATAATCAACCCAGGGAAGAGAGGAGCTAAGTGTATGAGTGTCCATACGATCCCATTCGCAGCATATAGCCAGGGACGATAGCAAATTAGCCTCCAGATATAATGATAGGTACTCATCATTTTCCACCCATCTCAACGTTTTGTAAGTTTCTAAAGAATGATGATGCATGATCCGCATACAGTTTGCTTCTAGGCCCGTATTCCACAATACTCCCCTCATCCAGAACGATAATCTCGTCTGCAATTTCTAAAGTGGATAGACGATGCGCAATGATGATGGCAGTTCGTTCCGACAACAAACGATGCACAGCACGTTCAATCATTTTCTCTGTATTGTTGTCTAGCCGGGATGAGGCTTCGTCAAATATGACGATACCCGGGTCATTGAGGAATACGCGCAGCAGGGATATCAGCTGAGCTTCACCTGCAGAGACATCAAAATCATGACTAAGTATTTGCGTATCGAGTCCATGAGGCAAAGAATCATACCATTCACGCAGACCTGTCTCTTCAATGATTCGCAATAATTGATCATCCGATATACTTGAGTCGTATAAGGTAATATTGTCTCTTAATGTAGACTGCAGCAGCTTGACGTCTTGACTGACAAATCCGATTCGCTTCCGAAGCTCGGTAAGGTTGAACAATCGGATGTCGCTTCCGTTTATTTTTATCATGCCGGAGGCAGGTTCGTATAATCGCATCAAGAGACGGGCGATGGTAGATTTTCCGCTTCCTGTACGACCGACCAAGCCGACCTTCTTCTTGTGATCGATTTGGAACTGAATGGATCGGAGTATAGGGGAAGCAGGATCATAATGAAAAGACACGCGATCAAATTCTACTCGCAGCGAACCTGGCCCAATATTTGTGATTTCCCCTGTTTTAATCTTAGAACTTGTGTTCAGCATTTCCAGCACGCGCGAAATGCTGGCGTTGGCCTTCTGCAAGTCATCTACTTGCTCTCTTATTTTTTCAATGGGGTGAATCAAGAGGTCGAGAAATTGGAAAATCATGAACAGTGTCCCGATCGTTAATGCGCCATCCAAAAATTGGATTCCGCCAATTCCAAGTACAATAGAGGTACCAACGGCCAGAACGAATATAGTTGTCATCCACATGGAATATCCCAATAGTTGGGCTTTGCGGAGCACTGGCAGCCAGGAGCGAAGGATATAATGGAACTTCTTCAGGAAATAACCGGAGCCTCCGTTAGAACGGATGTCTTCTTTGCCTTCGAATATAGAACTTAAAAAACCAAAAAAACGTGAATTGATTTCTCTTGCCTGCTTCCAGAAAGGTTCAGCCAGCATTCGAATTTTGTCAATTGCAAAGAAGGCAAGAAGTGTAAAACAGGATAAAGAAAGCCCGATTCGCCAGTTGACAGAAAACAGAATAATCAGAACACCAATTATAATCAAAAAATTTGCAAGCAGCTTTATAAACAGATGAGAAAAGAAGTTCTGCAAGATGCTAATATCCCCATCTATTCTTTCAACTATTTCGCCGGATGTAAACTTGTTCTGCGTTTCGGTGTCCAAGGACAGGTAATGGCGGGCAAGTTGCAATCTAAGCGAATTTGTTGCTTTCCAGCCGATCACTTCTCCCGTATACGTTACGATCAATGTTAAAAGCTGTTGCAGGATCGATATCCCGATAAAAACCAGCGCGCAGTATATGAGGTATGTTTCAGACCGTCCTTCGGTTGCTCCATCTATAAACATGCGCAAAACGAACGGATTATAGAGCTGTAAGCCGATTACGCCAAATAACACAAGTATAAGTGCAGATAATTTCAACTTATTAGGTCTGAAAAAGGAGATGACTAAACGCCAATACCGTTTTCTGTAGGATTTATTTGATGTCATAAAACCTTACCTGCCTTTGTAAAGTAGGTGTTTTTATAGAAAAAAATTCTTGTAAATACTTAAAAATACATGGTAATATCTAATTGTATTTAGAAAATTCACCGGAATTCACGAGAAGTTAATTCAAAATTATAAGTGAAAAAAGGAGGAATGGCAATAATATTCTGAAAATTCACAAAAATCTAACATGGGATGTGAGGAAATGCAAAAAGAATTTGATTTTATCATGAGAAACCACTTCATGACCTTAGAACCGACGTATAAGAAGGAGATGCGGCAGCAGTTTGCAGAAAACCATGTAGTCATATTAGATTCTTTGTTGCCGATTCCTTTACAAGTTGCATTGGCAGCTGAAGCAAAAAATTTGATGTACGAGCATGGCAAGCGCAGAGATTTGACGATGAAAATTAGCGGGAATACGCCAAGACATTATTACAGTGTCGGAAGAGACAAGGTGAATGAATATGGCAAATTGATACCGGCTTTTTTCCATTCTGAAACAATTAGAGAGTTTTTGACTTATCTTAACAATGACTTGCCTGTGCATAAAGTTCCCTACGAGGCTGAGGAATTTATTATCAACAGACAAGGGAATATTGGAGATACACATGGGTGGCACTGGGATGACTACACGTTTGCTCTTATTTGGATGGTGGAAGCTCCGAAGGAAGGAGATGGCGCTCTGATTGAATTTATCCCGCGAACGGAATGGGATAAATCAGATTATGATAACTGTGTGACGAAGGTGCTGGAAGCTTCTGATGTAAGCAGTATGTATGTACCTGAAAATTGTTGCTACTTCATGAAAGCTAACACCACATTGCATAGAGTGACACCGCTTACCGGGGATTCCAGAAGAACAGTCATTGTGTTTACGTATGCTTCGGATGAAGACTATCATTCTGAAATAACCCATGAGTCTATGGAAGAAATATACCCTGAAGATACTCGCGTGGTGTAATTGAAGTGCATCTTATGATGGAACAAGGAGTGATGTCGTTGAATAAACCTGTCGTTTGTATTGTAGATGCGTTCTCTACTGGAGCAGAATTGCCAAGTGAATTTTCCAAATACGGCTATGACAGCATCCATATTCAATCGTCTGCTGATGTTGACAGCGAATTAAGGAGTACTTTCAGGGAGACAGACTTCATCAAGCACTGGATTTACGAGGAAGTGAAGGAAAACGACATTTTACTGGAAATCAGACGATACAATCCGAGTTTTGTCATCGCTGGAACCGAAACAGGTGTAATTCTGGCTGATAAACTTGCCCATGTCTTAGACTTGCCAGGCAATGATCCCCGAACCTCAAGTTTACGGAGAAATAAATATGACATGAATGAGGCTATTCGGGAAAAAGGTCTGCCTTCTGTCAGACAAGCGAGGTGCGCAACCGTGACAGAAGCGTTAGAAGCAGCAAAGAAGATGGGAGGATGGCCGATTGTCGCGAAACCACTGGATAGTGCGGGAACGGATCATGTGTATTTTTGCAGGAGTGAGAATGAGCTAACTGCCGCATGCGAGCGGATTCTTATGCAGGTTAATCGTATGGGCAGTTTAAATGAATATGTTCTCGTGCAAGAATGCCTGGAAGGACAGCAATATTTTATCAACGCGGTAAGTCTTGAGGGCAAACATATTTTCACTGAAATATGGAAGGATACTAAAAAATCCGTTGAAGGCGCAGGCATGATATGCGACCAGGAGGAGCTACTCCCATACGAGGGAAATGTACAGGAACAAATCATGAATTATATGAAGCAAGTTTTGGACGTATTGGGCATACGAGACGGGGCTTCTCACAGCGAGCTTATGTTTACAGAACGGGGGCCTGTGTTAATCGAGTCCGCAGCCCGCATGCAGGGAACCATTTTGCATGAAGCGCTGATAGCCGCTATCGGAGACAGCCATGTGACGACAACAGTGGAGAGATATGTAGATCCGGATAAATTTATGAGTCGTATGCAGACTCCCTATACGTTGCGAAAGTATTTGTTCTGCATAACGCTGTCATCCCATGTATCTGGCGTAGTTGTCGAGAATAGGGTGGAGGCGTTGACATCTGCCTTGCCATCGTTCTTTGCCGTTTTTCACACACCGCAAGCAGGCGAGAAGATAGAGCGAACCGTGGATCTCTTTACAAATCCGGGAATCCTCTATTTGCTGCATCAGAACAGAGACCAGATCATTGAGGATTACAATCAAATCCGTCAGTGGGAGAGGGAACAGGCCTTTTTTGAGGTGGACCGTATACTATCAGCCGAAAGGTGAATTGAAATTGGAACTGCGTACCTTAATAATAGTCAATCGCTTGTCTGAACGATATAGGGAGTTTGAAGCATTCATTCTCCCTTATCTCAAGGTGTTCGGCGTTCCGATGCGCATCATGGATAGGTCAGATCGCCATTTGGCCCAATCCATCCTCGCGCATCCACTCATCATTATAGGGCATGAAGATATACAGGCACAAGGGGGGGGATTCATGGTCGACTAAAGAGGAAGATGCTTTCCGTGAAGCCCTGCAGGCAGGCTGCGGGATTGTGAATTTCGATCCGGCTTCCATGGAGACGTTTGGAATCGGATCGAGATTAGCGGGATGCGAGATAGTGAGTAAGCTGAAATTCTCTACTACGAGACATTATATTACTCTTCTTCATGAGGAGGACATAAAGCTGAAGTCGCACGCTGAGGAAAATCTATTGCGTCTGCCAGTCGTTGCGCCTGATTCCCAAGCGGTGAAGTTGCTGGAAGGGGAGCAGCAGCCTTTATTGATGGCAAAAAACGACGGATGCGGTCGAATTGTACAATGGACGAGTTATCAATGGATAGCGGAGTCTATACTGGGAACTATTGCAGGAATGGATGACCTAATGTGGAGAAGCTTGGTGTGGGCTGCTCGCAAACCGTTTGTCATGAGGGAGATTCCCCCATTTGCAACGTTACGCGTTGATGATTGTGTTGGCCAGTGCGGCCATTATAAAAATGATCCATTTGGTTGGGTGGACATAGCTAATAAATACGGATTTAAACCGTGGCTTGGATTTTTTTATGAAACCATCACGGATGCAGCGGTTGATAAAATGAAGCAATTAACAAGGGGAGGGATGGCATCTGTTCAGTTCCATGGCATGTACTTGTTCGGTACTGTCTACAAACCCATTGAGACTGGCGCAGAAATTATACGTCGCATTATGCAAGCATGGATGGAGGAGCATCAGTGGAAGGAACCGTTGTCTATTTATTTTATCCCCCACAACTATGATATAAGTGAAGATGCCTTGACTGTCATACAGGAATTTGGCGTGCAAGTCATTGGTTTGCCGTACCAGGTCAATAGCGGGGGAGGAGCCAGAGACCCGAATAACAAGTGGCTTCAGTCTGGTCCATATCGGTTGCTTGCAACAGGCACAGATGGGATTCCGTGGTCGGGTAGGAAGCAAAGCGCTTCTATTTATTATTCGGATTGGCTGTCCACTCAGGATCGAAGACATGGGACGATATTTAATGTGCTGACTGAAATCAGGGATGTAAACGGATACGAATGGTTTAATTATGGAGACTCGAATGAGCAATACGAAGATATAGATGCTGCCATTAAGCGAGGAATAGATATCTTCAAAAGATGTTATGAAAGCAAGATAATGGGAAATTTATTTACGCATGAGAACACCTGGAGAGGAAAGTTTATTGCCAATATCCCGCCAGATTCATGGGAGAAGATGCTGGGCGGCATTGCAGCATACCTATCTCTGTATCGTCCGCGGTTCGTTTTGCTAGATGAAGCGGTTCAGTATATCAAGGCCTTGTATACTTCCGCGATCACCGAGATTTATCTCCAAGATAAGGATATGTTGAAGATTAGCGTTGCTGGTGAATGTCCTGTTTCAACGGAGCTGGCAATTTATGATGAACGAGATGGGGTTATTCTCAAAGAGTGGGCAACATGCCCGCCTTTTGAAAGAGAACAACAGTTTTCTATACCATTGCCAGTCAGACAGCCCCCAATGACAGATTCGCTGCTGAATGACTTACAACCGCATGAGATTGTATATGAAGAAGAAGATTTGTTTAGAGGATTCGAATTTGAAGTGATGGTGGAATCCATTGTTGACGCGATCAAGATGTTTGTCCCTTCAACGAGCAATCACGAGCATCACATTGAATTGTGGCATGTTGATGAGCGGAGGCCTCTATACACGGCAAGCTGGAAAATCAACCAGGACGCCCAGGGGTGGCAACGTACTGTGTTGAGTGAAGAAGTTGTGCTTGTTCCCAACGTTAAATATGTTCTGGCTATAAGCTCGTCTTACAAGCAACCAGAAGGGTACGGCTTTGCGGTACATCCTCATTTATCACGGTACCCATTAGATAAATTGTACTTCATGATCGGCCATAATCACGGGATTACCTATCCGCGCCATCATTTTCACTTACGGCAGCGGACCCCCAAATGTTTTTTTAGAGACATCAGTGTTCGTCCCCAATTCGTCAATGTCAAGCATGAGGAGAAATGAACATGCTATCTTTCAAGTCCATTTGCAATGCTAATCAAACAAACTTGTTTATGATCGAGCCATTCACTGGAAGAAAGGTAACGTATCAGGAATTGGATAATTGTAGCGGGATACTTGCTGCACGACTTCTTTCAAGGGGAATTAAACCGCGCGATCACGTTATTCTGAGATTTGACAATCGAATGGAATATTCCATTTCACACTTCGCTTTACTGCGGGTTGGTGCGGTAGCTGTAATTGTTTCCCATGCTATGCCGGACGACAGCCTTCTTGGAATTGCGCATGAAGTCAATGCTAGCATGATATTGGCATATGACGATGTTCCAGGCTCCTTCGCAGAATTACAAAATAGGTGGCTTAGGGTTTGTTTCGAAGATCTTATCGGGAATGTCCACATAGATGAGTATCAGCATAGCAGCGATGAGCTTGCCGCTATTGTTTACACATCAGGCACAACAGGTAAGCCTAAAGGGGTCATGATTACATTAGCTGGAGCAATAGCAAACTTCCGTGAATATGGTTCAGCGCAACAATTTGACTCATCTTCGCGTATGATTCTCTCCCTACCGCTAGATCACGCAGACGGTTGGTGCTTTTCAGTTTTGCTTCCATTTCTATTTGGCTCAGGGGTCATTCTGCTGCCGCCTTTTAGTGCGAAAGTGGCTGTACAATTTGACAAGCTGATTTTAAGGGATGGCGGCAATATTTTCATCGCTGTACCATCTATGATGCAAGCAATATTCTCCATGAAATTCCGATATGACCCACTTGTGCGGAACAAACTCAAATCTGTACTCTGCAGTTCCGCTAAGCTGCATCCAGAATTCATGCAAGAATTTGAGAGTTTCTTTGGAAGATGTGTATACGAATTCTATGGTACTACTGAAACCTTGTTAATTTCGTATTATGCTCCGGGAATGGCGTATAAGGAGAATTCCGTTGGCAAGTTGTCTCCGCAGGTTTCGGTAGCTTTTTCAGAAGATGGAGAAATGCTTGTCCATAGTCCTTTTTTGTTCAAAGGCTATTATCAAGATGATCGGACCAAGTATGTCTACGATGGAACCTGGTATCGGACTGGCGATATGGCATCATTGGATGAAGATGGTTATGTATTTCTACAGGGACGCAAAGAATACATGATTAACAAGTCTGGCATCAAGCTTGATCCTAACACGATTGATCGTTGTTTGTTGCAGGTAAATCATGTTGCCGATGCAACAACAATGGGCATGGACAGTCATTCACATGGAGAGCAGATCATAAGTTTTGTTGTGTTGAAGGAGCACGTCGAAAAAATGGCGATTTATTCCCGTTTAAGAGAGAGCCTCCCTACTCATTTACTGCCGCAACATATCCATATTGTCAATCATATACCACGCACACCGATAGGCAAGGTAGATAGAAAAGCACTACTGGAGCATGTGAGCCAAAATTGGGAATAAGGAGGGGAGCGTTCATGTCTGAAGCGTTTTACGAAGCAGTTCTAGACAGAGTAAGAATGGTTGTCGGGAGAACAGATATAGAATTGGACCAGCGCATGCAGGAGGATCTGCTTGTGGATTCTATGACCTTCATCCGATTAGTCGTTGATTTGGAAACAACTATGAACGTTGTGTTTAGAGATGAAGACCTGGATATCGAGAACTTCCCGACTGTGAGAGATTTGGGCATATATCTGGCTTCTACCAGCGATGCTTAGATGCTTTTCGGCGTTGAACTCAAGTACAGAGGAGCGGGATTGGACATGGACAGTATTCGCACATTAAGAGAGGACGAGTTGGAGGACAGCATACAGGTAACTGCAACAGCCTTTCATGTTCCATTGGACGAAGAACAAGTGAATGAACGCAAACGCATTCTTGATCCTAATACTATAATTGGGCTGTTCTATCAAGGAAAGCTGGTATCCAAGTTATCTTTGTTGCCCCTGCATATCTGGCTAGGGGGAGAGATGTTCCCGATGGGGGGGGATTGCCTCTGCCGCAACATTGCCTGAGCACCGTCGAAAAGGCTATTTTCAGAAGCTGTTGTATCATTCAGCGTGCGAGATGAAAGAGAAGGGCATGATGTTCTCATATTTGATGCCTTTTTCTTATTCTTACTATAGAAAGTTTGGATGGGAAGTCATACAATCATTCAAAGAGTTCAATCTTTGTCCGAATGATTTGAGACATGGCGCAACATTGAGGGAATATGTATACACTAGAGGAAAGTTGAAATGGCACGAACTGAATCCCGTCTACGAGAAGTATGCCCAATCCTTTACTGGCATGTTGACTAGAGAAAGATGGTGGTGGGAAAGTTATTATTCCTTTTACAAAAAAGGTGAGGTCGTGACTGTTTCAAATGCTGATGGGATTCAGGGATACCTGGTTTATGATATTCATCAAGAAAGTAAAACGATGACAATACATGAAATTATTCACCTCAATGAAGAGGCGAGGCTAAGCATGCTAGATTTTTTGGCTAATCATGATTCCGTCATTGACCGGGTGATACTGAGAACGCCAGTGCAAGATGAGATGTCTTTTCTCCTAAGGAATCCTGCCGTATCTCAACAAATAAAGCCTGGGTTTATGGGAAGAATTATGGATGTTCGCTCCTGTCTAAGCAAGTATCCGTTCATCAAGACGGGCAAATCATTCGATTTCATAATGAAGATTACGGACCCTTTTTTAAGTTGGAATGATGGTATAATAAGGGTGCTTGTGAATGAGGATGGAGAGGTATATATTATGGACATGACTGATACAGACAAAGAGTTGGATCTATCCTGTGATATCGGTGCCTTTACCGCCATTTTATTCGGCTATCAAAATCCTTTATTTCTCAAAGAGACTGGACGAATCCAGGCAAGTGACATGCTCCTGCATTTTTTTAATGAGGCTATTCCACGAAAAATCCCCTATGCAGTTGATTATTTCTAAGCATAGATGCGTTTACAATAGAACCAGATGGCAGCTGCAAGTTGATTTTACTCCTACTCTATAGTGATGAGTGATGGCCGCGGATAAGCGGCCCATTTATTTAAGACGATTAACTGGATAAAGGTCGAAAATCTTACAAAGCCCCAGAAAAAGCATAGACTTTTCCCGGTTGTTGAAGCTAGAAAGTCACCTTATACTAAAAATAGAAGAAATCATTGGGTAAGACCGTATGCAGAGCGAACAAGGAAGACATCCAGCAGGAGGTGGCTTGAATAATGGGGAAAGTGGCTGTAGTAACCGGCGGGGCGTCCGGTCTGGGGCTTTCCGTAGTGGAACGTTTCGCGCGTGAAGGCTATAAGGTCGTGATTGTTGACCTCGCAACCGGGCAAGGCGAAGCGCACGCCAAGAGACTGAGTGAAGAGGGGCGGGATGTCCACTTCATCTCGGCCGATGTGTCGCGGCAGGCGAATGCGAAGGAAGCGGCAGAACGGATCTACCAGCAATTCGGCGGCATCCATGTGCTGGTGAATTCGGCCGGCATTATTCGGCGCAAAGCCAATGTCGATGTGCCGGATGAAGAGCTGAACGCGGTATTGAACGTCAACCTGAACGGGACCGTATACATGAGCCAGGCGGTTCAACCGTACATGGCGAAAAGCGGAGGCGGAGCGATCTGCAACATGGCCTCGATGCTGGCACACTATGGAAGCAAAAATCTGCTTTCCTACGCGGCCTCGAAGGGCGGCGTTGTCCAGGTTACGAAATGCTTGGCCGTTGACTGGGCCGAGCATCACATTCGGGTGAATGCGGTCAGTCCCGGCTATATCGAGACGCCGTTGTCATCGGGCGCCACAAGGGACCCGGCCTTCAACGAGCGGATTTTGTCGAGAACGCCGCAGCGGCGATACGGCAAGCCGGAAGAAGTGGCCGCCGCCATCTATTTCTTATGCTCCGATGAGGCAAGCTTCATCACGGGCGTCGTACTGCCGATAGACGGCGGACTGTTGGCTGGCGATCCTTCCCTGTTCCCGCCAGCTGCTCAATAAACTATCTATGGAGGGAATCCCATGCAAATTCCAAAAGACCTCAATGCCTTTACCCAATTAGCAGGATTGCCAGATCAAGCGATTGATATCGACAAGCTGCCCTGGGTGCCGCAATCCGATCGTGTCTGGTTCAAGCCGGTGCGCTTTGATTTGTCAACCGGACGGTGGATCAACCTGCTCAAGGTTACGCCAGGCGGCGTGGTGAATCGCCATCGCCATACAGGCGGCCAAGTGATGGCCTATACGATTCAGGGGAGCTGGCGTTATCTGGAAAGGGAATGGGTCGCGAAGCCGGGCACATTCGTCTATGAACCGCCGGGCGACATTCATACGCTGGTCGTAGAAGGCCAGGAGGAAATGATCACGTTGTTCATTCTGGAAGGTACCGTTCAATATTTGGACGATGAGGATCGCGTATTCTATCAGGATGATGTCTTCACGAAGCTGAAGCTCTATCAAGAATACTGCCGAGAGCAAAATATTCCTGAAGTGAATCTGCTTTACTGAGATATAAAGCTCTAATTATCCCGGTTCGGATCTGCGAGCCGGGATTTTCTTTTCGTCGATAAGTCGGAGGCGTTCCGTCCCAGGTTGCATCGGGGCCATGGTTGTTGTACATTGATAAATAATGCGTGAAACAGATAGGGGTAAGGGAATACGATGAACCGAAAAACAGGATGGACGATAGCAGGATTGGGCGTTGCGGTGCTGGCGATCCTGCTCATCACGGCAAGCCTTCAGAACGGAGACGAGCAAACGGTAGATGTGAAGCAGCTCGTACAGGATTATAGTTTGGGCAAAATCCAGAGCCACTCTGCCTCCATCACCTCGCATCAGCTGATTGTGATGGACAGCGGTAAGAGTCAGGTGACCTATGATCTGCCGGAGGAAGAATTTTTCGTCTCGATTGCGCCTTATATCACAGAAACCCACTCTTGCGCGATTCACAGCTTGACCGGCTGCCGCGGCGAGATGGCGAACGAAACGTTCCAAGTCTATATAGAGGATGAGGCCGGCAACGTCGTGCTTGACGAGACGATGCAGTCTTATGCCAACGGATTTCTGGATTTGTGGCTGCCTCGCAACCAAACCTTCCGCGTGGAGATAACCCATGACGGCAGAACCCAAACTGAGGTGATTTCCACCTACGAAGGAGACGACACCTGCATCACCACGATGCAGCTGATCTGACAGTTGCAGCATATGACATCATTTCCGACACATTCGCTTGGGGCGCATGTGTCTTTTCTTTGGAATCCGTAGAGAGGATGATTACGCAAATAAGGCTGCTTAATGCTGCTGCCTCATAAAAAACCGCCAGAGCACTTCTGCCCCGGCGGTCCTTTATACGCGCGTATTTCCATTATTGGATGAAATATCCTTTGGATCTGCCTTGCTGCCCAGTTTTATCTTTGACCCTTCATTCTTGTTGAAGGTTACTGGTTTAATCGCCATAGTGAGAACCTCCTTTATCCTGCTGTGATACATCAATCATAGTAGAGGCGGTAAAGATTGTCAATGAAAACGCTCTACGTATTGTCTCACATCGTCTAAAGAAGCAGTATAGAGGTTCATGTTCAACACATCGTTCATGTCTCGACCGGTCAACTTGGCGAATTTGGCATACAAGCGGTTGTTGCGGCGGTGGTTCTCTGCAGCGGCCAGTGACAGATGAACGATCTCCGGATGTCGATCTTGAATGGTTCGTACCAGAATCCCGAGTCCTTGTATAAAGAATAGCGAGCCTTGACGCGAAAGCGGCATCAGGCAGTACTCTACATAAGCGGTCTCCCGATCTTCGTACTCCTGCTGGGGAGAGCCCAGCGTGTACCCGACAATGCCAATCACAAGGCCTTGCTCATCCTCGAACCGAATCAACGTCCCGTATGTGAGCACGCGCAGCATCGCGGCATAAGCATCCGCCGTTCGAAGTCCGGGATCTGCCGTGCGTTTGGTTTGCAGGATAAAGGTCATGCAGCGCCTGAAATCCACATCCTCTTCACAGATATAGGTGCGAAATGGCTCCATGTCAGTTGCTCCCTCCGTGAAACTTATGCCGCACGCCCCGACATCGCGATGTGTATTGGGCGAAGTCTGCCGCGGACGTCTTGAATAGATCAATGCGCCCATAGTCCTTGACGCTTGTCCGAACGAGCTGGCTGCACTTCCCGAACAGCCTGCGCAAGTCCTCACGATCCGCGGGCGACCAGAATTGGATGGTTTCGACTAGCGGTGCCCGCTCGGCCAGGTAAGCAGACAACGCTTGGAGCAATCGGTACAAGGTTGAAGCATGCCGAACCTCCTCCCTGAGGTATAGCGCCTCCACTTGGCACACCCGTGCGGCGGCAGGCGCATCGTCAGGGAAGATGAAGCCAATCGCGCCAGCTGTGCGGCCGTCAGCCTCGCGAACGAGCAGCGCATCGCCCCGGACGATCGGATCCCCGATAAAGCTGAACGCTACAGGGAAGCCGTAAGGGAGCGACAACCCGGGATATTGCTCCATCAGCAATAGAAAGTACTCGTCCCATAGCGCATCATCTTCTCCGCAGCTTACAAAGGCTAATGATGCCATCTCATTCACTCCTCTCTGTTCGTCTGAGCGGTTAGCGCAGCGTATTCAGAATGACATCAATGGCCTTGTCGAGTTGCGTGTCGTTTTCTTGTATTTGACGCTTAAGCTGGTCTGACATCGCAAGGACGGTGTCCGCATCGAGGAGTCCATTCACTTCAATCGCTTGATCTTCCTGGAACTTTGCAACGGCATCCGCTGTCACAGCATCAAATACCCCATCCGTACGGCCGGGTTCATACCCCAAGGCTTCCAGGTATTGTTGGAGGATACGGATTTCCTGCCCTTGATCGCCATTCCCGTAAGTCTCTGTCAGCTGAAGGTGCGGCAGTGTCGCATAATCGGGAAGTGTGACCTCGATGTCTGGTGTTAGACCGATATGATGAAAATGTGTGCCTTTCGGGTTCAACATTTCCACATCGGTATATTTCATCATGGAGCCGTCAGGAAAAAAATGAGCAGTCTGTCCGACACCCTTGCCGAAGGTCTGACTCCCGATAAGAGGGAGGCCTGCAGATTCACGCAATGCGCCAGCCACCACCTCAGCGGTACTCGCGGTTCCTTCGTCAACCAGTACTGCTGCAGGGATATCCACCGTTGATGGTCGGTTCGAAACAAAGCGTTCCATCTCGCCCTCGCGATTCGCCTGCAGCGCAATGAGTTCGCCCTCCGGCACAAAATGGGAGGATACGGCGATCCCTTCATGGAACAAGCCGCCGGGATTCATTCTTAAATCCAGGATGAGTCCACTGATCTCCTCTGTCCGTAAGTTTGCCATCACTTCGTCAAATTGTTGCCCAGTCGTTCCGGCAAACTCGCTGATTCGTATAACGGCAATGTTGTTAGGCAAAGTCTTAACCGTGACGGTTTCGGTGGGGATCGTATCCCGGATCATCGTCAACGTAAAATCATGCTGCAGCCCATTCCGTCGTACCTGCAGGCTTAGTTCAGAACCTTTCGGTCCGCGGATATATTTCGCCGCTTCCTCAACACTTAAGCCTTCTAAACGGTAGTCGTCTGCCGCAAGCAGGATATCATTAGGCAGCAAGCCAGCCTTCGCAGCGGGAGATCCCTCCACTGGGGAAATGACAACAATATGACCGCCCTCTGCTCGTATGTCAGCCCCGATGCCCTCGATTTCACCGAGAGCGGTCTCGCGATGATCCGCTGCTTCATCCGCATTCGCACGGATGTAAGTGGAATAAGGATCCTGCAGTGTCGCAAGCATGCCTTGAATCGCTCCATCTACCAGCTGTTCTTCAGGTATAGGCGTCAAGTAGTGGCTATACACCCAGTTGAATGATTGATAGGCTTTATAAAATGGTGATTGAAACGTCAATAATTGAAATGCCATTAAGATTGCGAGTGTAAGGATGCTCCCTATAGCGGCGATGCCAATAATCCGAAATCCTCTAAAAACAGTATGTTTCATGATGATGTGCTAGCCTCTCTCTTGGATTGGAATCGAAACGGTTAGATCGGAAAGTCTTATTTTCCTGAAAATCGATCCTTCAAGGATTGTTCCAGTACGCGGCGAATGACCGGGAATTGCTGTGACAGTCCATGCAGTTGATCGCTGCGAAGGGACAGCAGCAATGTGGGGGTCTGCGTAATCACATCCGCCGTGCGCGGGACATTGCGAAGCAAGGCAATTTCGCCGAAATGATCGCCGTCTTCCAGTACAGCGACCCGGGTTTCATCAATGACAACAGACACTTGGCCGCGAACGATAATATAAAACTTATCTCCGGGGTCATGCTGCCGAATGACCGTTTGCGCCGCCTCATATTTCTCCGCAACGAACAATTCCGAGATGGAGTCCAGCTGTTCAGAGGGAATCCCTTGGAAAAAGGAAAGCTTGGCCAATCGTTCCCCTGTAACCTTCGCGTGAAATCCGTCTGCTGTCAGATGGAAGCCCTGCTGCTTGTCCCACATTTCTTGATAGATGCCGCCTTGTGCAATTAAGCTGTCATGCGTGCCGACCTCCGCGACGCGTCCTTTATGGAATACGATGATTTGGTCAGCGTTCTTAACAGAGGCCAGGCGGTGGGTCACGGTGACGATCGTGCCGGCTCCTCTGAAGCCTTCTATTAAAGTATTGATTTCTGCTTCTGTAGAGGGGTCCAAGGCCGAAGTGACTTCATCGAGAACTAGCAATTCCGGATTTCGCATGAATGCGCGAGCGATTGCCATTCGCTGACGCTGGCCGCCCGACAGATTCGCGCCGTAGTCTTGGATCTGAGTGGCATATTGTTCGGGCAAGGCCATGATAAAATCATGGATTTGCGCAGATTTCGCCGCCTCACGCACCTGGCTGTCGCTTGCATCCGGATTCGGCATGCGGATGTTGTCCGCGATCGTCGTGTTGAACAGGAAGGAATCCTGGAACACGATACCGGTCTGCTGGCGAAATTGCGCCTCATCTATATGGCGAAGGTCCGTCTCCCCGATCCGAACAGCTCCTTTCTGCGGATGATAGAATCGGATCAGCAGCTGCAGCGCTGTGCTTTTGCCTGAACCGCTCGGACCAACAAATGCAGTCAGCTTGCCCGCAGGAATGTGGAACGATACATCATCCAGCGCCTTCACATCCGAATTGTAACTGAACGTCACATGATCGAACCGGATGTCTTGCTTGAGCGTTGTCAGCGGTATTCGCTTCTGTGCATGATCTTCGTCTGGACCCGTGTAATCCAGAATGTCATCCAGTCTGCGGAAGCTAACTTCTGCCTCCATGAGAGCAGGAAACAATTGCGAGAGGGACGAAACGGCATTGCCAACATTCAAGAAGATTGTATAAAACGCAATAAATTCGCCAACCTGCAAATCGTCGCGAAAAATCAGAAAACCGCCGGTAATAATCACGCCTACATTCAGCAGCATAAAGGCCATGATCGGGATACGGTCCAGCAGTGCGTAATGATACGTTAAGCGAAATCCTTTGTCGAACATGCCCTGCAAGCGTATCTTGACGCTTTCCGCCATACTGTTCTGTAAATTCAACCCCTTGATGACACGGTGTCCTCTAAGCAGTTCATCGACTGTTCCCATGTAAGCATCTTGCTCCTTGCGAAAGGCGATGGTGCTTTGTTCAGCCTTCTTCGTCATGAGCTTTGGACTGAAGAACAGCAGCGCAAAGCCGACAACCATCATCGAAGCCAGCTTCCATTCCAATTGAAACAAGAGGAACAACCCAACCATCAGGCCAAATAGACCCTTAAAAACACTCGGTACCACGCCGGTCATCACGCGGTCTACGGTTAACACATCAGCGGTTAAGCGGCTCATAAGCGTTCCGTGGTCATAAGCTTGATAGAAGGGGATTGGCATATGAAGCATCTTATCGAATAATCGCTTGCGCAATTGAAATATCGCTTTTTCATTCACAAGGGCCATCAAGTGTTCCCCGAACAATCCCGCCCCAAGAGCCAGCAAGCCGCCAATTAGAAGCACGATGAGAATGAATCCAAACATGCGTATATCTTTAGGATAGAAAGCATCATCAATTAAATACTTGAAGCTCATTGGAGTAAGCGCGCTATATGCACTTTCCACCAGCAAACAGAGGAAAAATACCGACATGATCGGCCAATAAGGCCTGGATAATTTCAGAATACTACGCAAAACATACAACGCACTTCACTCCATTAGTCATCTAGATGATCGACTGCAAATAACAACTATTATCCAATTATATCATTAAGGTCTTTTTATTTTCAGGATTCTTTTTCAGCCGACTTTAGTAGAGTTAGCTAGAAGCGGCCTTTTTTTACAAATTACGCGATCTTTTAATAATATCGATCTGGTTGATCGGTATGGCTGACCACATACCGATAACATGACATGGAAGCGCGTATGGATGATAAGGAATTGTTTGAGCTTTGTATGGATTCTTTATACTCAAGTGCTCGAACTATAAGGCAAATAGGGAAAGTGACCGTGTATCGTTGGATATGTATTTTTGGGATAATGGGTTACACCTCGTGCTTGAAACCTTTGATTGGCCACCTGGCCTTACGGGGTTTCCTTTTATGTAGCGGTTTATTAATGAAGATAGTT